>JAOAAI010000135.1 GCA_026418955.1 Candidatus Goldiibacteriota bacterium
CATTTGTAATCATATTCAATTCTTTTAATCCTATTTCATTTAATACAATCAAAGTATTGTAATCAGATTTTTTATATCTTTCACCTGTTGCCGAAGATCCATAAACAATAAATGAAACAAGATTATTACCAGCTTTTTGTAACAGGTCATCACAGAATTTTTTTATTCTATTGTCCATACAAACCTCCTTACTTAATAAATTATCAATTATCAATTATCAATTATCAATTTTTAATTATAGATAATATTAAATTTATTTTTTCACCATCCACCACTTGCTCCTCCACCCCCTGATAAACCACCACCAAATCCACCAAATCCACCGCCACCAAAACCACCACCAAAATATCTACCACCACCTCTGCCGGATGATATGAAAAATAAAAATAACCATGGGTGTCTCATAAAAAAAGGCAATATAAAAAAAATAAAAATAAATAAGAAAATAATACTACCAATTTTATTAACTCTTGTAACTTTAGGAGTGTAACTTTTATCCAAAACAACACCAGTTTTTTGAGCAATTATTGAAGCCATTTCAAATACGCCTGCATAAATACCATCATAATATTGATTTTGTTTAAAATATGGTGCGATTACTTCTCTAATAATATTACCTGCTGATGAATCACTAATAAATGCTTCAAGTCCATAACCAATTTCTATTCTTATTTTTCGTTCTTTTAATGCAATAAAAAGCATAATGCCATTATCTTTACCTTTTTTACCTATCCCCCATCTTTCAAATAATCTGTTTGTAAAATCCTCAAGATTATTATCTTCTAATGATTTAATTATTACAACCGCTATCTCATTTCCCGTTTTTTGTTCAAATTCAGATATGAGAGATTCTATTTTTATTTTTTCTTCTTGAGTAAGTAGTGATGCATAATCATTTACCCATCCGGTAGGAGTTAAAGAATTTATATCAATAGAATAAAGAAATATGCTATATAAAAGAAATATTATAAATAAAAAAAATTTTTTCATTTTCACAAAATTATATAAAATAGAAGTTTATATCATTTTTACATTTTTAATTGAAATTTACAGCAAATATGTTTAGTTAACATTGTTAACGAACATTATTAAAAATTAAACGCTGTCCAGTCAATATTCGGGAAAATATTATCTTTCCACTCCATCTCTGATAAATATTCCTCATCATAATTTCCACTTTTTAACATATCATATAATCTAGTGAATCTATGAATATGAATTTTTGTTCTTTTCACTGCATATTCAACCATAGTCTGAGTTTTCATTATAAAAGCCCAGTCACTGCTCTGGGCAAGTAAAATTTCGCGTGCCGCTTGTTTTAATGCCCTTTCTTCAATATTACTGAGTGGTTTTTTGATATAAATATTAGTGAGTTCTTTCATTTTTTCGTACATTTTATGTAAATGTTTATATATCCAATCATTTTCACCTGATAACCAATGTTCAGCATATCCTTTATATCCCCAGCTTGAATAACATGGTGTAAGAACCTGATTTTTAGGATATTTTTCAAGATATTCAAAAGGAGTAATTAATTTAATCGTCTGTTGGTCATAATAGATTTTTCTGATCAAAAAATCAAGAAATGCAGGACCTTCATACCACCAATGCCCAAAAAGTTCTGCATCATAAGGTGCCACTATTATTGGCTGCCTTTTCATTATGCGATGAAGATATTCAACCTGTTTTTCTCTATTAAACATGAAATTACCTGCGTGTTCTGCAGCTTTATTCAATGCAGCCACTGGATCATATGGTTGTTTATCGCCAAGATCTACATTACCTGTTATTTTATAATACTTAATTCCTGTATTCATTCTTATTCCGCTTTCATGAATATATGGTCTTATATAATCATAATCCAAATCATAACCTATATCTCTATAAAATTCTCTGTAATTATAATCTCCAGGGTATCCTTCTTTTGCACTCCAGACCTGCTTTGATGACTCCATATCTCGCCCAAAAACAGCGACTCCAGATTTACAATATACAGGAGCAAAGACACCATATTTGGGTCTCGGAGTGCCATAAATAATCCCATGGGTATCTAATATAAAATAACGAAGATTATATCTTCTTAAAATCTCATCATCACCTGGATTATAACCACATTCAGGTAACCATATACCACGTGGACGTCTGCCTAAATTTTCAATATAATGGTCAACAGCAATTTTTATTTGCGCATTAACAGAATTTCTATGGTATGCAAGTGGTAAGAAACCATGCGTTGCGCCACAAGTGATTATTTCAAGTTTACCTGCTTCTTGAATTTGTTTAAAACCATTGACTAAATCTTTATTATATTTTTCAACAAAAATATAACGCGCATTATAAAACTTTTCGCGATACATTATTGCTGTTCTGTTAAAATGTGGCTCAAACTTGGTTCTTATTACTTCTTTCTCAATGAGTTCTATCATTTTATTGATATGTCTCACATATCTATCCTGCAATAATGGGTCACGTAACATTGAAATTAAAGGTGGAGTTAATGACATAGTGATGCGAAAATCTACACCATCTTCTATAAGTTTATTAAAAACATTCAAAAGTGGAATGTATGTTTCGGTTATTGCTTCATATAGCCAGTATTCTTCCATTGGATCATTGTATTCTGGGTGACGAACAAATGGTAAATGTGCATGTAATATAAGTGCTAAATAACCGTCAGGTTCACGCATGATTATTTTTATTCTGTTTTTCTATTAACAGTGATATTTATAAAACGCTTTTGACTACTATCTGAAGATGTAGCTTCTATAGGAAGTTCTATCTGACCATCGGGAAGATGAAAACGCAAAGAAAAAGAACCGTCTTCTTTTAATTTTACTTCTTCTCCATTTACTGTCAACTTAGCATCTTTTTCAGTAGCTCCATATAGTATCAACTCAGTATCGGCAACAAGAAAAAATCCTTTTGCCTCGGGTTTGTAAACAGGGGAGCCAAAACTTGATACGGCACCAGAACCAGATAATAATTCCTGCTCAATACGCATTTTAAACCTATCAGAGCTTCCAAATTTACCAGCACCAGATAATTTAAGAAGTTCATCAAAATCTTCATCTATAATCATCCATTCTTCATCTGTTTTATCTGATACTCTATCTCTAGGAGTTGTCACAACATTAGAACGGGCAATTAAAATGAATCTGCCATCTGATGTTTTAAAACCCAAATCAACAAAATAACTACGATCAGGTGCCCATACGTTTATATACCAGTTATTTGAATCACCACTGACCTTTATATCTTCAAATTTATGTGCATTTGTTCCATCAAAAATAATGTCTGTGACATCATATATTCTTATAACCAAATCATATTTTTCACTTTTTCTGGCTTCTTTTGCCTTCTCCTCCATAAAATCAGGAGAAATATCCCAATAAGCATAACACCAATAAGGATCACGAGCT
>JAOAAI010000156.1 GCA_026418955.1 Candidatus Goldiibacteriota bacterium
ACAAACACACGGACTTCTACCCCGAGTCCTACGGATACAAATACCCGAACATCTACCCCATCAAACACAATAACACCAAGTCCGAGTTACACATTCACTGCCACACTGACGCGGACTCCGACATTCACATTTACAGACACAATATCGTCAAATACACCCACAGCGACGCCTACTTTTACCAGAACATTTACAATAACGCCAACACCCACATACACGAATACACGCACAGCAACGCCAACAAATACAATTACAGTATCTCCTACGCCTACTTTTACGTATACACCTTCACCATCTCCGACTAACACTGCAACAAACACAGCAACAAGGACAGCAACGCCTACTTATACCAGGACATATACAGTAACTCTTACACCAACATGGACAAATACAGCGACCAGCTCACAACTGCCAACCAACAGTTTTACACCAACAAACACAAGAACAGTGACAATTACTGTAACCATGACAGTAAGTTTCACTGGGACAAGGACGATAACACAGACATGGACTCAGACACTTATGCCGACAAATACCTTTACACCTACCATGACTATTACACCAATAGAGAATAGGCAACTAACAATCGGCAAAGTAGTAATAATTCCAAATCCGTATAATCCACATAACAGAGATTTAAAGATTATGGTAGATATGAGAGGTGTAAGTAATATTGCAAGGGTTAAGATATACACAATGGGATTCAGGTTAATAAAACAAATAAATGTTACAGGAAATTATGTAACAGGGACAAACACGATAGAGATAGAGGGGAGATATTTAGAAAAGCTATCAAATGGGGCGTATTATGTAGTGGTAAATATGATGGATAACAAAGGCAATTATGTAAATAGTAAACCACAGATATTAGTGGTTTTGAGGTAGGTGATTTAGGATTTTTTATTTCTCTTGTTTAATCTGGTTTTTAACATCCTTTACCGCAGCCCGCCTTCATTTATTTTCGGCTAGCGCATCTGCTGGTCCAGTAGTTAATTGAATTGGTCTAATGGATGAGGCAAATTAGGATGTTAACTGCGGTTTCTGGAGAATTTTTAATATAAGACATATAGGATTTATAAGACCTATTGGCAATACTGCCGAGCCTGATATAGCATCGTCTTTATTCCACAATACTATCCCGCGCTGGCGCAGGTAATAATGGTAGTACAGCAGTAGTTCTTCTAAACTCGCACGCTCAACTCCGACTAACTTTATCTTGGTTTCCTTGGATACTGCAGATGTAATGCTGCCTTCCGCGATATTTTGCTTACCGCTTTTTGCTGCCTATATCATCTGGTCTTTTGTCCAATTTATATATTATTTACAGAATTTTTAATATCCACACCAGATGCTGGAATAAAAGTATTTTTCATTATATCCCTATTTTCCAATAGTCTCTGTCAAGAGATCTGTATTGTATTGCTTCTGCTATATGGCTGGCTGTTATATTTTCCATACCTTCTAAATCAGCAATAGTCCTAGAAACTTTTAAAATTCTATCATAAGCTCTGGCAGATAAACCCAAATTTTCTATAGCGTTTTTAAGCAAATTTTTAGATTCTTCATCTAAAACACAAAATTTTTTAATTTGTTTTGGTCCCATATGTGCATTGAAGAATATCTTAGTTCCAGCAAATCTTTGCTCCTGTATTTTCCTAGCCTTATTAACCCGCTGCCTAATAACAATTGATGTTTCTGCATCAAACTTTGATGCTAGGTCGTTGTATTTGACAACAGGGACTTCCACGTGTATGTCAATCCTGTCAAGTAGTGGCCCTGAGATTTTGGAAATATATTTATCTCGTTGCTGTGAAGAGCAAGAACAAGGACGAGAGGGATGTGTAAAATAACCGCATGGGCATGGGTTCATAGCAGCCAAAAGCATAAAACGAGCAGGATAACCAATTGACATTGCAGCACGTGATATTACTATAAAACCATCTTCTAGTGGCTGGCGCAAGACTTCCAGAACATTTCTATTAAATTCAGGCAATTCATCAAGAAATAAAACACCATTGTGTGCGAGAGAAACTTCTCCTGGTTTTGGTATTGCACCACCACCGATTAGCCCTGCATCAGATATCGTATGATGTGGGGAGCGGAAAGGTCTTGTTGCAACTAGTGCTGTCTTTTGTTTCATAATTCCAGATACACTGTGAATTTTTGTTGTTTCAATTGCTTCTTCAAGAGTCATTTCAGGAAGTATGGTTGGAAACCTGCGTGCAAGCATTGTTTTGCCTGAGCCAGGTGGCCCTATCATCAAAACATTGTGTCCACCTGCTGCTGCAATTTCAAGGGCTCTTTTTATATGTTGTTGACCTTTTACTTCTGAAAAATCAACAGGATAGATAGATGACTTAGAAAAAATATCATAAATATTGATTTTATATGGTTCTATATTTTTTTTATTATTTAAAAAATCAATAACTTCTTTTAATGAAGTCACAGGAATTACATCAACACCTTCCACAACTGCTGCTTCATCTGCATTTGAGATAGGAACTATTACTCCTTTATAATTTTTTTCTTTTGCAAGTATGGATATAGATAGAGCACCTTTTATGCTATTTATTTTTCCATCAAGGGATAATTCACCAATTATTAAATAATCATAAATTTTTTCAGATGAAACAAAATCCTCAGCAGCAAGAATACCTATTGCAATAGGTAAATCAAAAGATGGACCTTCTTTTTTTCTATCAGCAGGCGAGAGATTAACTGTTATTTTTTTATTCTGCGGGAATTCTACTTCTGAGTTTTTTATTGCAGATCTTACTCTATCTTTTGATTCTTTAACCGAAGCATCTGGAAGTCCAACTATGGAAAAAGTAGGAAGCCCAAAAGTAATATCAACTTCTACTTCCACTTCATAAGCATCAATACCTAAAATTGCTGCAGATTTTATTTTGGATAACATTAATAACTCCTTTTTAAATGGCAAATGCCAATTTGCAAGTGCCAGAATTATTTATAACTAAATCTAGGATTTTTTTAGCAATTTTTAAAGATGCAATTGTTATTGCTAAAATTTGTTTTGTTATTAAATATTTTTTTTGATGGATATTTGTGAAACTATGTCTTCCCCCCTGTAATTGTAAAATTTTAAACCAATACAAAATTTCAACGATTTTTTCTTTTATCAAACCTAGTTTGGCAATAAATTCTTTACAAACAGTTCGGTAGTTAATACCAATAGCAGGAGAAGATATGATTATCTGATTAGCGATTATTTTTGAAGATAAATTATGAGGAAGTGTTGAAATTAATTTTATTACTTTTATTCCTAATTTTTTTGCTGAATAATTTAAATCAATTTTCTGTTTCATATACCCCTCCTATTTTATGAGCCTTTTTATTATTTAATCTGGCATTTTGCAAATGCTATTTGCTGTTGCTTTACTCAATCCAAAACTGTATTACCTCCAGGTTTTTAATTTGCTTGTCTTAAACGGTTACTCAATACTTTTGTGAGAATATCAATAATTTTTAAAGCGATCGGAGGATATTTCTGTCGTAGTGAATTATAGTTATCCCTTGTTATTGTCAAAACCGTTGTATCTGTATTTGCCTTTGCAGCTGCAGAACGTGGAAGACCATCAAGTAAAGCCATTTCACCAAAAAATTCCCCAGGATTTAAAACAGCAAGTGTATTTTCTTCTCCTTTTACTTTTTTTAAAATTTTTACTGAGCCGGTTTTTATGATAAACATTTTATCACCTGGTGATTCTTCCTGAAAAATTGTCTCTCCTGCTTTGAATGATTCTTCCGTGCATATAGAATTAAATGCATCAATATCTGATTGGTTTAAGTCTTTAAAACCTTTTGAACCAAGTAAAAGATCAGCAACACCCATATTTTTATCTCCAAAACTTTTTGTTTTATTATACATTATAACATAAATATTTCAAATAAATATTTTTATTATTGTTGTTCATTGAAGATGCTTTTTAAAGAAGTTCGCTATAAATGTTAAAAAATTATTAATGAACATGTCCAGCGAATATAATTAGAGAACGTTATTAGCGAACATTAATAATATGTATGTTTTATTTTTGATTTTGGTGGTTCGTCTTCATCATCGTTTTTCTTTTTTGTGTCCTGAGGAGATGGTATTGGTTGTTTTTTTCTTATATTAGTATCCTGGGGTGGTGGCTGTTCTTTAAATTCTGGCATTTTATCTGTTGGTAGTTCTATATTTTGTCCAACTGGTTTTATTATTGTTTCCATGGATTTATATCAATAGATATATTTGTATTTTCAACTTGAGTTAAATCAATGGTCGGTTGAATTTTTTTGTTTCGTCTGTAGCATGTAAATATATAGTTGGCTTTAATATTGGTTGTGTTATATCTGATGGTGCGATTGTAGTTTGTATTTTTACTTGTTGTGGTGCAGCGGGGAGTTGTATTTCAATATTTTTTTGTTGTTCTATACCAGCAGATTGCATCCCAGTGGTAATTTCTTTCTCATCGGATATGACAGATGTGATTGGGGGCTCTTTTTTCTTTTTCAATTTTTCTTTCATCTGTTTTAAGTATTCCTGGGGATCAATTGGTTTTATATCTTGTTTTGCTGA
>JAOAAI010000196.1 GCA_026418955.1 Candidatus Goldiibacteriota bacterium
AGATGTGTATAAGAGACAGTTACTAGCCTTCCTGGTTTATTGAAATCAAATGCAACAATCGGTACTTCAATACTTAACTTGAATAATACAATCGGAACTCCGGATAATCAACTTCTTGCATTATATGGTTTAGGCCTTGACAGTATGAATATTGGTATTGGTCTTGGTTATTCAGCATCAAGTATGAGTATGGCAAATAAAACAACCTATCAGGCAAAGGATGAAATTTCCGGTTCACAGTCAGAAATTGATCTTTTACTCGGAGCTTCTTTAAAAGGTGATATGGGAATTGATATTGGAATTTCAGTTGGTCTTCCATCAACAACAAACAAGGTTGTTGATCAGAGATGGGATTCTGCAACTCAGTCAAGCAAAGAAGATAATCAAGATTTAGTTGAAGCATCTGGTATGGACCTCGGAATTGCAGCAAGAGCAGTTATGGGTGGTGATTTAATTGCAAATCTCGGATTTGGAATGCAGTCAGGTAAATTAACTGCAAATTTCAAAAAAGATGGAAATAATGATGGCGACTGGGATGATTCAGGAACAGATACAAAAATTGAAATATCAGGCGAAAGCTCAGGAATGAATGTTAACCTTGGCGTGGCAAAATTAATAAAAGCAAATAATGTAAACGTTATAACTGGTTTAACTCTTGGCTATTCAAGCAGCACAAATAAAGGCGGGATAATTAAAGATAAACTTAACTCAGCTAATGACAAGAAAGGTACAGAAGATACATCATCCGGTATTGACGTTGTTGTTAATGTTGCAGCTGAGGCCAAATTAAATGAAACCTGGTCAGCAAGAGTAGGTGCTGAAAAAGGTATTTTTGGAACTTCCTCAACAACATCAAAAAATCTTGACAATTTAACTGAAACAAATTCTTCTTCTGACACAACGTCTGCACCTGTTATTTCAATGGGCGCCTCTTGTGTTGTTGGAAATTTAACAATTGACGGTGTTATTCAGCAGGCACTTTTATTTGATGGTCCGTATTTTATTGGAGGCTATCCAAATGGTATGGCGTCTCAGATTTCTGTAAAATATAACTGGTAATTTTTTAAAAAGGTAATTTTACCTTTTAATAAAAACCCTGAATGGTTTTAAAGCCATTCAGGGTTTTTTACTTTTTTTATGTTTATTAAAATATTGAATTTTGCATTTTTTATGTTATAATATATTTTACAAAAAATTTATAGTTGTATGTGAATAATTTGTGGATAAGTTATGATAATTTGATTTTTTTCTAAAAAATTATGTTTTATTTATTAACTTTGTTTTGTGGATAACTTTATTATATAAATGTGAACTTTGTTAATAAATTTGTATGGAGGCGTCTTTATTTTTATGACTTCTAATATATGGTATACTTTTATTTATAAAATAAAAAATGATTTTCCAAATATTTATATATGGCTTGAAAACGCAAATGGTTATTATGATAAAAATGACAATAAATTTATTATAGAAGTTCCTGATGCCTTTCATAAAAAAACCCTTGATGAAAAGTATAAATATGAACTTATTTCTATCCTCCGTGAAATTTTAAATAATGATGAATTTTCTCTTGTTATAAATGTAAAACCAGAGCCTTTATTTCAGACAAAAAAAAATAATATTCCAAAAATTACAATAAAAGAAAAACAGATAACCCTACCCCTTGAGACAAAGATAAATTATATTCCAAATTTAAATACTGCCTTTAAGTTTGATAATTTTATTGTTGGCAATAGTAATAAATTTACGCATGCCGCTTGTAAAGCAGTTGCAGAATCGCCAGGACAGACATACAATCCGCTTTTTATTTATGGTGGTGTTGGATTAGGAAAAACTCATCTTTTACACGCCATAGGTAATTTCGTTTATGAACATAATCCTTCTATGCGTATAATTATCACAACAGCAGAAATGTTTTTATCTGAAGTAGTTAGGCATATAAACGAAAAAAGAATGGATGAGTTTAAAGAAAAATACAGAAACGTTGATCTTTTGTTAGTCGATGATATACAGTATTTAAAAGGCGAATCAACAACTGAAGAATTTTTTCATACTTTTAATGAATTGCATTTGCGTAACAAGCAGATTGTTGCAACTTCTGACTCTCCGCCTTCTGAACTTAAATTGGAAGAGAGATTGAAATCCCGTTTTTCATCCGGTATAATTGCTGACATACAACCACCTGATTTTGAATTAAGAGTAGCAATTTTGAAACAAAAAGCAAAGGAAATAAATAGAGTAATACCTGATAATATAATAGCATATATTGCTGAATATGTTGATACAAATGTCCGGGCCTTAGGAAGCACATTTAAAACTTTAATCTCTCTTTCTGATTTAAATAATGTTGAAATAAGTATGGAACTTGCAAAACAAGCCGTTAAAATGACAAATCCTGTAAAAGAATTTTCAAAAAAAATTAGTATTGATATGATACAGCAGGTAGTTGCAGAATATTTTAATATAAAAGTGCAGGATTTATCATCAAAAAAAAGACCGGAAAATATTGCCTTAGCAAGACAGTTTGCAATGTATATAACACGTTCATTAACTGATTATTCCCTGGTTCAAATAGGTCAATATTTTGGTGGTAAAGACCATACAACAGTTATGCACGCTATTGATAAAATAGAAAAATTAATTGAAAAAAATGAAAATTATAAAGTTTTATTAAATGAATTAATAGCAAGAATACAGAAATAAATTTAATTTTTGTTCTTTGAAAATTTTTAACATATTTATGATGATAATATGTATAAAATATGTTAATAAATTTTAATTTTAAATATTTATGTGGATAATTATTATAAAATATAATAAAATAATTATATTATTCACAATAAAAAAAATATAAAATATAAATAAAATAATTAAAAAAAATTTTATTAACAAAATTAACAACACAACATCAAATACATATTTTAATTTTTGAAATGTTGTTAAATATGTAATAATTTGTTTATATGTGGAAAAATAAAATAATAGGAGGAAAATTATGAAATTTATAGCAAAAAAAAGCGAGATTTCAGAACCATTATCTATTTCGAGTTATTTCATTGCAACAGGTTCAACAATACCTGTATTATCAAACATTTTATTTGAAGTGAAAAAAGATATTGTAAACATTGTATCAACTGACCTTGATATAAGTGCTAAAATTAAATGTAAAGTGCAAAAAATTGAAGAAGAAGGTAAATTTGCATTAAATAAAAAAATAGTATCAACAATAAAAGAATTTCCAGATGCTGATATAGTTTTTCAAAGTGATAAAAACGATAATATAAAAGTAACCTGTTTAAAATCTGAATATAAATTTATAAGTTTTCCAGCAGAGGAATTTACAACTCTACAGCCAGAAGATAAAAAACTTGAAACCATAAAATTACCACAACGCATTTTGCTTAATATTTTAAATTTAGTATCTTATGCTGCCTTAAAAGAAAGTTCAAAAAGAAATTTAAATGGAGTTTTTATAAAATTCGAAGGGAAAAATATAGAAGTTGTTGCAACAGATGCACACAGGCTTGCCTTTTATAAAACAGAAATAAAAGAAACAGTTAAAACAAAATTTGAATATATAATTCCTTTAAAAACAGTAAATGAGCTTATTAAAATAATCAAAGATGATGAAGAAAAATTTATTGAAATCAACCTCTATGATAAAGTAATAGAATTTAAAACAGAGAATATAGAAATTATTTCGCGAATAATTGATGAAAATTATCCTAATTATAAACAGGTAATTCCAAAGGATTTTATTGCAAAAGCAATAATTAATAGGGAGGAAATGCTTTCTGCTGTAAAAAGAGTAATAACAATTACAAGCGAAAAATCAAAAGTCATCTCCCTTAAATTCGAAAAAAATAAATTATTTATAAGCACAGCTGTTCAGGATGAAGGTGAAGCGTTAGAAGAAATTGATATTAAATATGATGGTGATTCAATGGAAGTATCTTATAACGCTATATATTTAATAGATGTTTTAAAAACCGTAAAAGACGATGAAATTGAAATAAACCTTGTAAGTTCTATGAATCCGGGTTTAATAAAAATTCCAGGGAGGGAAGAATTTATTTACATAATTATGCCAATAAGAAAATAAGAAATAGATATTTTATGGAGGATTATTTTGGATAAAGAAAATGAAAAAATAGAAGAACAAAAGAAGGACGCTGCACAGATTCTTCAGACCACAATTGAAGAAGAAATGAAGGTTTCATATCTTGATTACTCAATGAGTGTTATTGTAGGAAGGGCCCTGCCAGATATTAGGGATGGTTTAAAACCTGTTCAGAGAAGAATTATTTATTCAATGTATGAAATGGGTTTACATTATGGAAAACCATACAGAAAATCTGCAAAAATTGTCGGTGAGGTAATGGGAAATTATCATCCGCACGGTGATATGGCAATCTATGACACTATGGTCAGAATGGCGCAGGATTTTTCTTTCAGGATGCCATTAATTGATGGTCAGGGGAATTTTGGTTCAATAGATGGCGATCCACCAGCTGCAATGCGTTATACAGAAGCTAGAATGGCAAAAATAACAGAAGAATTAATCGCGGATATTGATAAAGACACGGTTGACTTTGTTCCAAATTATGATGAATCAAGAAAAGAACCAGTAGTATTTCCTGTAAAATTTCCCCATCTTTTAATTAATGGGTCCTCTGGTATTGCTGTTGGTATGGCAACAAATATACCACCTCATAACCTAGCAGAGGTTATAGATGCTGTTATATATATAATTGAAAATAAATCAGACAATGTAAAAATAGAAGAATTAATAAAAATTTTGCCAGGTCCTGATTTTCCAACTGGTGGATTTATCATAGGCAAAGACGGCATTAAAAAAGCATATACAGAAGGAAAAGGTTCAATTGTTATGCAGGCAAAGGCAAAAATAGAAGAAACCAAAAAAGGAAAACAGCAGATTGTGGTTACAGAGATTCCTTTTCTTGTTAATAAAGCCAATCTCTTAGAAAGTATTTCAACCCTGGTAAGATTAAAAAAAATAGAAGGAATTACAGATTTAAGAGATGAATCAGATAAAGATGGTATAAGAATAGTAATAGAGATAGGCAGAAGTGAAAATGCAGAAATAATATTAAATCAGTTATACAAGCATACAGCTCTAAGGTCGAATTTCGGAATTATATTTTTAGCTCTTGTAAATGGAAAACCAAGAATTCTTAATATAAAAGATATTTTACTGAATTTTATTGATTACAGAAAGGAAGTAATAATAAGACGAACAAAATTTGAACTGGATAAAGCAGAAAAACGAGCACATATTTTGGAAGGACTAAAAATAGCAGTAAAATACTTGGATAAAATAATAAAACTAATAAGGTCATCAGCAACTGTTGAAGCGGCAAAAGAAGGACTTATTAAAAATTTTAAATTAACACCTATTCAAGCGCAGGCAATACTTGATATGCGCTTGCAGCAATTAACCGCCCTTGAAATTGAAAAAATAAACGAAGAATACAAAGAATTGATTAAATTAATAGAAAAATTAAAATCTTTACTAGCGAGTGAACGGAAAATTTTTGATTTAATAGTAGAAGAATTAAAAGAAGTAAAACAAAAGTTCGGTGAACCGAGAAAAACACAGATAATTGCAAGAGAGAAAGAAGTTTCAATTGAGGATTTGATTAAAGAAGAAGATATGGTTGTAACAATAACGCATAAAGGTTTGATTAAAAGAACACCGGTTTCAATTTACAGGGCCCAGAGAAGAGGCGGCCGGGGAATAATTGCTTTGACAACAAAAGATGATGATTTTGTTGAAAATATGTTCGTATCTAATACGCACAACTATATTTTATTTTTTTCAAACACAGGAAGGTGTTATTGGTTAAAAGTTTATGAAATACCAGAAGAATCAAGACAGTCAAGAGGAAAGGCAATAACAAATTTAATAAAATTGTCAGAAGGAGAAAAAATTGCTGCTTATGCTTCTGTGGAAAAATTTAGCGAAGAACAGTATATAATAATGGTGACTGAAAAAGGTCTTATTAAAAGAACTGCTCTTTCATTATTTTCAAAACCAAGAAGCTCAGGCATTGTTGCAATCAAACTTAATAAAGATGATACATTAATTGATGTAAAAATAACAGATAAAAAAGATGAGATATTTTTAGCTACAAAAGAAGGAATGGCTATAAGATTTGATTCAAAAGAGATAAGAGAAATCGGCAGAACAGGAATGGGTGTGCGCGGGATAAAACTCGGAAAAGATGACAAAGTTGTTGGATGTGCAATTTTAAAAGCAGGAGAAAAAGAGCAGACCTTACTTACTGTAACTGAAAATGGTTTTGGTAAGCGAACTAAGATAACCGAATACAGAAAACAGAGCCGGGGTGGAAAAGGACTAAAAAATATTAAAGTTACTCCCAAAATAGGTAAAATAATAGACATCAAACTAACAACAGATAAAGATGAATTAATGTTAATTACTACAAAAGGAACTCTAATAAGAACAAAGGTAACAGACATAAAGGTTATAGGTAGAAACACCCAGGGAGTAAGGCTTATAAAACTTAAGGATGAAAATGAAAAGGTAAGCGCTGTTGCAAGAATTGTTGAAGATGAAGAAGAGTAAAAATTTTATGAAGGAGTAAAAACGGATGAAAAAATCAACAGTGATGATAAGCATCTTAATAATAGTTTTTTTATCATTTGGAATCCCTGTTGGTTTGCTTTATTATTATGATAATTTAAGAATTACTCAGTTAAATAATATGCAATCAGAGATATTATGGGCCGAAAATCAAAAGGAAAGGGATTTAATAAAAGAGCAACTTAAAGAAAAAATAAAGAACATAAATTTAAAAATATCATTATTATCTGATGAAAAAGTAAAAAGCAGATATTCTGCAATATTAGATAACAGGATTATAAAAGATACTAGTTATTCACAAAAAATTGGTAAAAAGAAAATAACCGATGAATTTTTAAAACAAACAAAAAAGCTTAATGCAGATATAATTCTTCTTTATACCAATGGAAGCTCATTAATTGCAAACAAACCGGAATTAAACACTTTATCATTTAATAGAAACAACAAATTTTTACAGACTTTACCTTCTAAAAAAATATCAAGGGATATTAATTTTTCCGCAGGAATTGCAGAATTTTTTATTCCGGTATTAGATTCAAAAGAAAGATTGGTTTCTGTTTTATATGTAAAAGAAAATATATCAGATATTTCAGAAGAGATAAGAAAAGAAACCCAGTCAGCTCATGGATATAATTTAATTTTTGATATGGCTGGAAAAACAATGTTACATACAGATAAAACAAAAGAAAATACCGAAAATATTTTTATTTATCCTGATTTAAAAAGTATAATAACAGAAGAAGTAAAAGATGAAAATATAAAGGAAGCAACATATAATAATTTCAAAGGGCTTATCGGCTATAAAAAAGATGAAGCTCTTGAAATTATAACTGCAGTATTCACTCCATATGTTGATTATAGTTTTATGCGTAAAAAAACAAAAAAGTTTGATTCTGTATTTATGGATAAAACATTTTTTGTTCCGGTCTATGTAATATTACTTATTGTATTTTTTGCAATTTTGTTATTTGCGAATTTTATAAGCAATTTACCCTTTACTCCTTTAAGAAAAATAATACGGGCTTTATCTCATATAGATGAAGAAACTTTTGAAGAATATTTGCCAAAAATTAAAAAAGGATTTTATAAAAAAATAATAGATGCGATTTTAATTTTGCGTAGCAGGGTAAAAGCATCAGAAGAAAAAGCAGGAAAATTATCCCAGATGGCAAAAGAATTAGAAGAAGAGATGGCAAGAGAAGCGGCAAAATCTGATACGGAAATTTCTCAGTTAAGAGATGCAATAAAAATAGTTGAAAATACAAAAGCAAGTTTAGAAGAAGAAAATATAAAATTAAAAAAAGAGATAGAAAAGCAAAAATCAGATTTTGATAAAAAGATAGCAGAAGAAAAAGCAATATTAAATCAGAAAATTATGGATTTAAATAAAGAGATTGAGAAGTTTAAAAATGACCTTAAAAAAGCTCAAGAATCTGCAATTCCTGTTGAAAAAGAAAATATGCGTATGGAAGCAATTTTGATGATGAACACAGAATTAAAAGGCGTTCTTTCTGTTATTAAAACATATATTTCTTCTGTTTTAGGTGGAGAAGGAAAAATCACTGATGCGCAGCAACAGTTTTTAGGAGTGGTTATTAATAAATCAGCCAGATTAGAAAGATTGATAAATGATTTAACAGAACTTGCAAGGCTTGAAAAAGGAGAAATAAAATTAGCAAGACAGCCAATAGATGTAAATACAATAATACAAGATGTAATATTTGCCATTCAACCACAGGCAGACATAAAAAAGATTGAGTTAAAAGTTAATTTTTCTCCAACTTTAACAAATTGTCTCGGTGATGCAGCAAGACTTTCAAATGTAATAACACAACTTTTAAATCAGGCATTGAAAGTGTCTCCTCGCGGAAGCAAAATTATAATAGAAACAAAAGAAGAAAAGGAAAGGGTCCTTATGAAATTTACTGATTTTGGAATGAGTATGCCCCAAACAAAAGCCAACAGTTTATTTATTAATTTTCATGGACCTGAATCTTCAGCAGGCCCAGAATTTGCAAATACCGGCCTTCGTTTTCCTATAATAAAAGCAATCATAAATAATATGGGTGGAGAAATATGGATCGAATCAGAAATAGGAAAAGGTAAAACATTTATAATTTCACTTATCAAAAGTATCGAGAAAGGGCAGGAAATTAAAATACCAGAAATGAAAAAAGTAGAGCCAACACCAGAAAAACTTGAAACCGCAAAACAGCAGCCACTTGGTATAAAAATACAAAGAAATATAATGCAAGATATAAGTATGGAGACACCTAAAAAGGAAAATACAACTCCTAAAGAAACCATATCGGTTAATGATTTACTTTCTTTTAAAGAGGCAGATTTAAAACCTAAAGTTAACTTGCCAGGTAAAGATGTTAATGTTCCGCAAGATCTTTTAAAAAAGGAAAGCAAAGAAGCAAAATTGCCGGATGAGCTTCCACCTTTACCGGACCTTGATAACGGAAAAGGAATTATCTAATTTTTCTGAATGAATGGAAAAAAATAATGGAACCAATCAGGGTAAAAAAATATATTATTGTATTTTTATTTATTTTTATATCTTTTTGTTCACATGCTGATACAACAGTTTCAGGTATAATTGACAAAAAAGAAAGCTGGACCCCGGCAAATTCCCCATATATAATTTCAGGTAATGTTACAATAGAAAAAAATGGTATTGTACTTGTTAATCCAGGAACAGTGATTAAATTTAAAAAAGACGGTAAAATAACAGTGAAAGGAATTTTTTATGTAAAAGGAAATATAAACAACCCTATAAGATTTCTGCCGGAAGATGGGGAAAGTTTTTACGAAGGAATAAAATATGAAAGCAAATATAAAAATATAATAGAATACTCAATTTTTATCCGCGGAACAATAATAGTAGAAGGAAGCGTGGTTGAAATATCAAATAATTATATTTTAAATTCTACCGGTATTGAATTATTTCATTTTGCAAACGCAGTTATAAAAGATAATTATTTTTATAATAATACATATGGCGTTTATATTGATGGCGAAAAAACTCAGTACAGTATTATTCAGAACACTTTTAATAAAAACAGATTTGCCATATACATAAAAAGGTCGGATTTAGAACTGATTGCAAAAAACAATTTTTTTAATAATACTGTTAATATAACAAATTATGAAATAAAGGATATTCAATGCAAAGAAAATTTCTGGGGAGTGGTAGACGAAAAGAGTATACAGAGCTTTATTTTTGATAAAAAAAACAATCCCAAGGTTGGAAATGTTATTTTTATACCATTTTATAAGGATAAATTAAATTTACCCGATCCACCTCCTTCTTTTGTTTCTCTTGTTAAGATTTATTTAAGTTTAAAAAGACCGGATGAGCAACCTGGAAAATTCGGTTTTTCAGCAGGATTTTCTGGATTTAAACCATTTATACCGGATACTTTTAAAAATCAGGCAGATTATGGAACATCTTTAGAAGCTGAATTTTTATTGAGTTTAACAGGAGCTTTTGTGTTGGGGCTGGAAGGAAAAATTTTAAATCTCACCAACAAGGATAAAACAGAATATGATTACAGTTATAATTCTACATCTATTTTTTTAAATTGTTACGGCTATTTGGGATATCAACCTAATGTGTTTTTTATTCCCTATATGAAAATAGGAAATGGAGTTTCTTTGCTATCGGAACAGTATAAATATGTTGCTGAAAAAACAAAAAAAATAAATGAAATAGATTATACTGTTTTAGGTGCAATAGGATGTGAAATATATCCTTTGAAATTTTTTTCTATAAGAATAGAACCATCATATAATTATACAGTAAGTTCAAGAGGAAATATATCCAAGCTAATTATATCTGCTAAGGGAACCATTTATTTTAACAGCCCTTTTGTTTTAAATAATTAAATATGGATCATATAAAAGACCTTCTCGAAAAATATTTGCAAAAAAAAGAAATCGGAAAATTTTTATCACAGGAAAAAACAAAAGAGCAGGAGATTTTTTATAACTGGCATAAAATAATAGGAGAAAAATATGAAAAATTTACTGAACCATATAAGATTTTTAACAAGAAATTGTTTATTTATGTTGAAAATAGTGTTATAATATCAGAACTAATATATGAAAAAAAGAAAATTATTGAAAAAATTAAAAAAGAATTTTCGTTATCCTTAAAAGATATAGTATTTAAAATAAGGCAATAATTAATGTAAGCAAGTAAAAAGGAGGATATATGGCGCAGAAGGTAAAAAAAGCCAGAAGACAGAAAAAAGAAAAAACAGATAAAAAAGAAAATCTTTCGCTTTTTGATGAAAAAGAAAATAAAAAAGAAATAGAAGAAGATATAGAAAAAGTAGAAATTACAGATGAAACTGTTTTAAAAGACAGCTCATATACAGCAGATAAAATAACGGTTCTTGAAGGTTTAGAGGCAGTTCGTAAAAGGCCTGCAATGTATATAGGC
>JAOAAI010000268.1 GCA_026418955.1 Candidatus Goldiibacteriota bacterium
ATTATATATACCATTTTCTTTTGCAATTTTCGCAGTATCATAAACATATTCATAAAAAACTATTGGTTCAGAATATGTATATGAAATAGATGCACAATTATTCTTTTTTGCAAGTTCTACTATCTGATATGGCATTATCACCTGTTGATTTGCCTCTTCTGGATTGGACTGAGATAAAGCCCAATTCTGACAGAAAGAACATCTTAAATAACATGCTTTTGTTGCTATTGAAAAAGACCATGAACCAGGTTTTAAATGAAAAACCGGTTTCTTTTCTATAGGGTCTATATTCATCGCTGCTGGTTTTGCATAAGACATCGCATACAATCTACCACCACTATTAATTCTAACACGACATTTACCCCTGAATCCTTCTGGAAGATAACAGTTACGCGGACATAATTCACAATATACTCCATGATCTATCTTTTTATAAAACATTGCTTCTTTTATTGATTTATCTTTATTAAAAAATAATTGGGTATTAAAATACGCGCCAAGATTTAAAATAAAAAAAACAGAAATAATAATATTTAAAAACAAAAAAAATAACATCTTTGCTAATTCTTGTAATTTTACATTATTATCTTTCATTACAAATCCTTTACAAAAATTTAATTAATTTAATTTTCTATGCAATATTTAGTTTTATAATCATTTATACTCCATAGTTTATAAACGCGCTATCCTTGAATCAATTTTTGGATGAGTTGAAAACAGATCTAAATTTTCTATAGAAATTGGAATAGCAAAATATAAATGTGAAATTCCGCAAATCACTTTTTTAGGATAGATATATCCATCTTTTATTTGGGTTAATGCTCCTATTAAAATTTTTGAATATCTTGTTAATAAAACCACCTGCGTATCTGCCAGATATTCTCGCTGCCGTAATATTGCGTATTGTAACAATATTCCTGCAATAGGAGATATTATTGCCGCCATTAAAAAATAATAAAAAAAAATATATTACCCCCTCCTCTACCTGACTTTCTTTTTAAACAAAATATGTTTTTCTTAATAGCATCAGTTATTATGACAATCATCCTAACAAGAACCGTAGCAACTCTGCCTATCAGTATATCATAATTTTTAGTATGACTTATTTCATGTGCAATTACTCCTTCTAACTCAAATTTATTTAGTTTTTTTAATGCTCCATAGGTAACTGCAATGGCAGAGTGTTTTTGGTCTCTGCCTATTGCAAATACATTTATATTATCATCATCAAACACATATAATTTAAGCATTGGAATACCGACAGCAATTGAAAGACCATCCGTTAATAAAAAATATTGAACATGAATATTTCTATCAGCTGGTTTTGCTCCTGTTATTTCAATGACAATATTGTCATTAAAATAATACGAAGAGAATAACATAAATAAAAATATAATAAACGCAAAAATTATAAAAGTGTATGGTTCTCCATAAAACTCATCGATTATATATCCAAGACCAGAAACCATTATCAACAAAATTAAAAAAAATGTATTTCTCCTATTTGTCGCGATATCTTCATAAACCATTTTTATCTTTCTAAAAATTTTATATTTGGAACTAATTTGTCCAATATATTTGTTATTTCAAAATATTGAGCCGGTTTAAATCCAAAGATAACAGCAAATAAATTGGCGGGAAAAATCTGTTGAAATTCATTATATATTCTAACAGTTTCATTATAAAACTGTCTTGCGTAAGCAATTTTATCTTCTATTCCAGCAAGTTCTATCTGTAAATTTAAAAAATTTTGATTAGCTTTTAAATCAGGATATCCCTCAACAATTGCAAAAAGAGATTTTAAAGCATTAGTTAACGCATTATTTGCATCGGCAACTTTACTAACATCTTGTCCTGCTTGCTGTAACATACTACGTGCCTGTATTACTTTCTCAAAAGTTTTACTTTCATAAGTTGCATAACCTTTAACTGTCTCCACGAGATTGGGTATTAAATCCGCACGTCTTTTCAATTGCACATCTATCTGAAACCAAGCTTCTTCTATTCTATTTTTCAATGCAACAAGTCTATTATAAACAATAATCATAAATAATAAAAAAAATATACCAATAATAATTAATAAAGTTGTATTCATAAACCACCTCCTAATATTATATATTTATTATAACAACATAAATTAAAATTTACAATATAATTCTGTTATAAGTGCTATATAATTCAGTGTCAATATTAAACACTCACAATAATTATATAAAAATATTTATTACGAAAAAAATATTTAAACCACTTTTAACATCCCATCCTTTCCTTTTCCCCTAAAGGATAAAGATTCAATCTGTTATAAACTTTATGTAATATAAAACTAAAAATATAAAGCCGCAAAACTTTTCTACTAAAATTTAGTGCTCCCAAAATTCCTATATATGTTATCCATTTCAATATTAAATTTCAAATATCAATCTCAAAATTTACATCTAATCTTTATTATCACGTTTTTATATTTTTCCGATATATAAATATCATCCTTACTATCTATAGCAATGCCGACAGGATTTGAAAATAATGGTTTATTATTGATGTCTTTTTTAATAATCCCTATCAATTTTAAATTTTTTCCTTTTTTATCTTCTATTTTTTCATATATCCATATTTGTTGTTCAAATTGTGAAACAGCATAAATTCTTTGTTTCGAATCAATAGCAAGCATAGGCCAAAGTTCAATATTTTGTCTATATGCAGGAACTTTTACTTTTCTTTTCAAAACAAGATAATCAGATAAAATATCTATTGTTTTTGTTCCTGAATTTGCAACATAAATAAAACCTTCTTTATCCTGTATTATTCCAAAAACCTCTCCTTTCATGTCAACAAAATCATAAAGCATTTTACCAGAATAATCAAATTGACACATATTAAATTTACCTGTATTTGCAACATATATCATATTCTGTAAACCAACAAATACATTTCTTGGTCTCCAGAAACCGGTTTTTGAATAATTTATTTCACTTATATATTCACCTTCGGAATTAAATTTTTGTATTCTACCATTATATGCATCAGCAACATATAAATTGCCATAAACATCAAGACATATTCCGGATGGCTGGTTAAACTCTCCATGTGCATCTCCTTCCTTCCCCCATCTTTTTATTAAAACCCAGTTTTCATTATTATCTGGCAATTTATATTTTCTTATTTCATTTGAATTAACATTTGAAATATAAATAAATCTGTTGTCTGGAGTTACAGCCAGTCCAAATGGAAAATCTAGTTCACCCTCATCTCCCCACTGAGCAATTTTTTCAACCATAATATCTTTTACAAAAGGATGTGTTGAAAAATATGAAAATAATACAAATACACTTATTATACCTATAGTTATAAAAAATGAAATAACAGTTAATTGTTCT
>JAOAAI010000062.1 GCA_026418955.1 Candidatus Goldiibacteriota bacterium
AGATAACACAGATATTGCAAGAAATCCAGCTGCGTACATCAGAAGTGATTGAAATGATAAAAACCACAGAGCGTATTGAAGAAAATATTAAAACATTTTATAATACTGGTGATACATTTATTGAAATAGTCAAAGAGGTAAGAAATATTGAAAAACTGATAAACAACATCACACAATTTACTGATGATCATCATACTGATAGTGAATTATTATTCAATATTATTTCGGATATTACAAAAAAAGTGGAAGAATATCAAAATATGGTTGATAAAATTGTAATTCAAATAAATGACCTTCATCAAATAGATTATAGAGTAAATATGGATTTAAATAATATGATTACTATTCTAAAAAATAAAAAATTTCAGGTGAAAAATGGAGAGTGAAAAAAAAATAAAAACAGAAGCAGAAATACAGATAGAACGTTTAATACAACTAAAAATGGAAAAAGAAAAAAGAGAACAAGAAAAATTGCAGCATAAAATAATCAGACCAATTAAATCGTTTACTTCTCCATTTTACAAAAAACCAAAAAATTATATTAAAATAGAAAAAAACATTTATGAAAAAATACATAAAATAGTAAATTCAATTAATTCAAATAGAAAAGAAAAAATTTCAAAGACAAAATTTATAAATAATATTTTAAAAGTAATTTCTGAATTAAATTTTGATTTTAACTCAGTAAGAGATATTCAAAAATTAAGAGAACTTTTCAAGAATATTGAATCTGGTAAATAATTTATGGAAAAAGATATAAAACAATTACTCACAGAAAAATTAAATTATCTGCAAGAAATTTATAATATAGTCAATGAACAAAAAGTATTAATTGAAAAAAAAGAATTTGATAGATATCAGATGATTGAAAATAAAAAACAGGAATTACTTACAAAGATTCAAGAAATTGAAAAATTTTTAGAAACTTATAATGTTATTAATAATAATAATTTCAATATTATTCAAGAATTAATTAAAAAAACAAATTTATTATTAGACGAATTAATACATTTTGAAAAAGAAAATGCAAAAAAAATTGAAGAACTAAATCTATTAATATTAGGAAAACATATAGAATTTTACAAAAAGATTAAAAAATAAATTTTTTAATTATAAAACGTTGTTTCTTTAAAATAAAATATTAAAAAAATAGTTGACAAAAAATTCATATTTAAGTATTATATAGTATACTTTAAAGGTTTAAATAAATATAAAATATCAACAAATAGGAGTTTTATTATATGTTGCAAAGTATTTTTTCAAGTGAAATTTTTCAGGTGTTGGAAAAATCTTTAAATGCTGCATCACTTCAGCACCAAATAATAAGTAACAATATAGCTAATGTTGATACTCCTGGTTTTAAACGTTCAGAGGTTGTATTTCAGAATAAACTTGCTCAGGTTCTTGGATTTAAAGAAGCAAATTATCTTCCTCTTAAAGTCACTCATAAAAATCATATTTCAATAGTTCCTGAATTAACAATTGATGATATAAATCCAGAAATTGTCACAAAAACTGAGACGAGTTTACGAACTGATGAAAATAATGTTGATATTGATTATGAGATGGCCAAAATGGCAGAGAATACTGCTTATTATTCTTCTCTTGCTCAGCTAACAGCATTAAAATTTAAAGAACTCATAAGTGTAATTACAGAAGGGAGGCGCTGATAGATGGCACTATTTAATGTTTTTGAAATAAGTGCATCAGGTCTTACTGCAGAAAGGTTACGTATGGATGTAATATCAAATAATATTGCAAATGTAAACACCACAAGAACTGTGGAAGGTGGACCATATAAAAGACAGAGGGTTATTTTTGAACCTAGAGGTGAGCAAGTAGGATTTATTTTTCCAGCAATTTTTTCAGATAAAGCAAAAAGAGTTCATCAATTTCAAGGTGTTCGTGTTACTCAGATAATTACAGATCCATCTCCTGCAAGATTAGTATATGATCCTGGTCATCCTGATGCAGATGAAAATGGTTATGTACATATGCCAAATGTAAATATTGTTCAAGAAATGGTTGATATGATATCTGCAACACGTGCTTATGAAGCGAATGTAACAGCAATCAATTCTGCAAAACAGATGGCTGCAAGAGCATTGGATATTTTAAATATATAATTATTTTCTATTTAAGGAGTTTATAAATGGTTTTAAATCATTTGAGTGGGATTGAAGGAATAGGTGGTTTAAAAGGTATAGGCATACCGGAATCAATTTTAACACCACCAGTACAGCAACCAGCTGCTGAAAAATTTGATTTTGGACAGTTACTTCAAATGGCTATAAAATCAATAAATGAAACAAGTGTAAATGCAAATGAAGCAATAGAAAAATTGGCAGCAGGGCAAAATATTGAATTGCATAATGTTGTTCTAGCTGCTCAGAAG
>JAOAAI010000109.1 GCA_026418955.1 Candidatus Goldiibacteriota bacterium
GTGTATACTTTTGATTTAATGTACAAAAAACACAAGACAGGAATATAATAACCCTGTATCTACGGAAAAAATCGGATTTTTTATGGATAATAAAACCGAAAAGAAAATATTATTAATAGACATGAATTCTTATTTTGCATCTGTTGAGCAGATGTGTAATCCCGCCTTAAAAGGTAAACCAGTTATTGTGTGTGGCAGAGGACGGACAGTTGTTGTAACTGCATCTTATGAAGCTAGAGAATACGGTATTAAAACAGGCATGACTGTTCCAGAAGCTAGGAAATTATGTCCTAATGTAAATATTGTTTATGGTAACTTGGATAAATATATAGATACATCTCTTAAAATACACAAAATATTTCTTGATTTCACTGATAAGGTTGAGGTCTTTTCCATAGATGAATGTTTCATGGATGTAACAGATGTGGAGAATTATTATGGCGGCGCAGAGAACATAGCATTGATTATAAAAAGAAGATTAAAACATGAATTTGGCTTAACATGTTCCATAGGTATAGGCCCAAACAAAGTTATTGCCAAACTTGCTGCAAAGATGAAAAAACCAGACGGACTAACTGTTATAACGCAGGAAAAAGTGAAAGATTTTTTAGAAGAATTATCTATTGAGAAAATGCAGGGCATAGGTATAGGAAAACATATTGCAGAAAAACTTAAAAACATTGGTATTAATACTGCTGTAGATTTAGGAAATGCAGACCTTATGATGCTTACAGGCTTTTTTGGAAAACTTGGTTGGGTATATAAAAATATAGGTCAGGGCATAGATCATACACCGGTTAGAAATTATTATGATAAATCACCTATTAAATCAGTTGGTCACAGTCATACTTTCCCACAAGATACAGATAATATAGAAGTTATAAAATCATATGTTTTGATGTTGAGTGAAAAAGTAGGAGAGCGACTCAGAAATTATAAGATGGCTGGTAAAACATTATGTATTTTTATAAGATTTTATGATTTTTCCTATATTATGAAAAGAAAGACATATTCATGTTATTTTAATTCAGGAACAGAAATATTTAAAAAATCTATTGAAATATTAGATAAAAACATATTCCCTTTAAGTAAAAAAGTAAGATTGTTTGGTGTAAGTATAAGCAGTTTAACACGAATAACCACCCAGGAATATCTCTTTGAAGACCAGAGAAAAAACAAAAAATTAATTGAGACCATTGATGAAATAAATAAAAGATACGGTGAATTTACAATAAAACCGTTGTCAATGAAAATAGCAGAGAATTTTGGTATAATAAAAAAGTGCGGAGTTCTTACAACAAGGACGTGGAAGAAGTAGAAAAATTTATAAATTTTAAAATTTGCAGAATTTTCAAATTAAAAAAATTTAAATATTAAAAATTTGAAAATTTAACAAATTTGGTAGATTAGGTAGATTAAAATGAGGTTTTATGCAAAACATAAAAATTGGTACATCAGGTTTTTCATTTCCTGATTGGAGAAATAATATTTATCCTGCAGGTTTACCTCAGAAAGATGAATTGAGATATTATGCAAATGAATTAAAATTTAACTGCCTGGAAGTAAATGTTACCTATTATACAATTATTAAGGAAAAGTCAGCAGAAGCAATGTCAGAAAAAACAAATAATGATTTTGAATTTGTGGTAAAAGGATATAAGGGTTTTACCCATGATCCATTTGATGACCGACTTGATAAAAAACCAGATCAGGAAAAAATAAAAGAATATATAGAAAAATTTAAGTCATCCATAAAACCATTTATAAAAGCAAATAAATTTGGTTGCGTCCTTTTACAGTTTCCAGTATTTTTTTATCCATCACAAAAATCAGAGGATTATATATTGTATTGTAAAAAAATGTTTGGTGATGTTAAAATTGTTGTGGAATTTAGAAATTCTGGATGGGCAAAACAGAGAACATTTGATTTTTTACAATATAATAATCTCGGCTACTGTGTTGTTGATGAACCCAAATTACCAAAGCTCATGCCTTTTATTAACAAAGTTACATCAGATATTGCATATTTACGTTTTCATGGCAGAAATAAAAACTGGTTTAATGCACCAACGTCAGAAAGATATAATTATTTATATACTGATGATGAATTAAAAGAATTTCTACCAGAAATAAGAAAAATGGCATCATCAGGTGCAAAGACATATATCTGTCTCTTATACACATCT
>JAOAAI010000158.1 GCA_026418955.1 Candidatus Goldiibacteriota bacterium
TCTGATAGTATTCAACCATTTTTCTTCTTAGGTCATATAAAATACTCTTGTCTTTTAGTTTATTATTTGCTATTAAATTATATGTAATAGTTATCACCTCGCTTTTTTATTATTTTTTTAAGGATTGCCTTTAAGTAGGCATCCTTTTATTATTTATTATACCTAATTTTACTATTTTTGCTTAACCATTATGTGCCTGTACTTTTCCAATGTTATTATATTTTTATATTGACATATTTTTTTATTTTGATAAGATTTATTATGCATAAATATTATGCGATTTGTAGATTTCGTTCTACAAGTTAATTTTTTTTAGGAGGTAGTAGATTTATGGCAACAGGAAAGGTGAAATGGTTCAATGAAAAGAAAGGATATGGTTTCATTGAACAAGAAGGTGGTAAAGATGTTTTTGTTCATTATGAGGCAATTCAAATGGAAGGTTTCAAAACTTTAAAAGAGGGAGAAATAGTTACATTTGATATAGTAGAAGGAGCGAAAGGTCCTCAGGCATCTAATGTACAGAGACAGGGAAAATAAAATTAATTATTAATTATAATTATAAAAACCCGATAAGAATTTATTCTTATCGGGTTTTTTATTTTAAAAACAAAGATAAAGTATTTCAAGTAAAGATATTTGACTTTCAATTTTCTTAATGTTATATTATTTATAGAATATTGTTTAATAGGAGAAAATATGGGTTTTAAACAATTAGTTTTTATTTTTGCTCTGATGGTATTTATTGCACTTTTTATAGTTGGAAAAGCAGACAAAATTGCTTCAAAAATACAAGATTATATTGATAAAAATTTTCTTGAAACTAATAAATCATTACATGAAAAAATATCATTTTTTAATATAGAATATTGTTATTGGACTGCAAAATATAATTATGGACTTTCCCTTATTGAAAAATATCTAGAAAGATATCATCTTGAAGAACATAAAGAAAAAGCTCATTATATGAAAGCCAAATATTACGATTCCATGCTTGACATAAGAAAAGCAAGCGAGGAATATAAAAAATTTTTTGAAGAATTTCCTTCATCAAAAAAAGCTGAAAAAGCAAAACAGAGATATATGGAAATAAAATCATATTTATAAAGGAATTAAAATGAAAAAATTAATATTTTTGATATCTATATTGCTGATTACACATATAAGTTTTTCCACTCCTGTTAATATGATAGGTGGACAGTTTGGCATATCTTTTCCCGGTGAAAGAGAAATAACAGATATTTTCCCAAATATAAATGTAAATACTAGTATATATTCATATAATGCTGGAATTGAATATAACTTTAAATTTTTCTCATATTTTTCAATAGGCGCAGGATGTAATTATTTAATAAAGAATTATATTATAGATTTTATAACCAACCAGAAAACATTTAATTATAATGCACTTGAACCATATGGAATAATTCGTGGATATTTACAGATAATAGACGGAATAAATATTTTTGCTTCAACTTCTGTAGGCTATAGTTTTTTAATTGGAAGTAAATTATCGGATAGTATCAGTTTAATAAGTAAAGATGTCAATGGTTCTAATTTTTCATTGAAATTTGGAAGCGGATTTACATATGAGGGCACCGGATTTACTATTATGTTTGAAAGTGGTTATAAAATATTAAATATATCACCACTAAAAACAGAAAGTGGTGAAATATTAAATGCTGATGGTTCTTCTGCTGTAGTAAATTTTGGTGGTCCTTTTATTAATGCTCTTATCTTTCTTACATTTGGAAATCATCAAGAACAGAAGACAAACACTGAAATAAAAGATAATGTGCAAAATGTTTCTGAATTAAAAACAGAAGAAACTATAAAAGAACCATATACATATAATAAAGATGTAGTTAATCAATTTTCTGAAACAACTTTAAAACAAGAAAATACAATTACTACTGAAATGAAAGAACAAAAACAGTCCGTGGAAATATACACAAACTCAGCAGAATCTTATGCACAGATAATTCCAGAAGATGATACAGAGGGAATAATCATTTTATCACCTGGAGAATCCGAGACAACAGAACTTGAAAAATATATTTTATCAAAACGCAGACAGACAATTTTAGATGAAGAAGAAAAAGAAAGTGAGGAAGTAGAGTTTGATTATGATCAAACAGCGGGAATTTTATTAATGGAAACTGAGCTAAAAGGAAAAGTGGAAAGGGCTGGGTATGTTCTCGTTGAACGTGCTGGTTTTATCAGTAATAATTTTACTGAAGATGGTTTTATTTTTACAAAGGAAAAGCAAAAAATTTTTTTAACCCAATCCAATTTTGCATATATAAAACTCACTGTGGGGAAAGGAGCAAAGAAAGGAAAAGAATTTATAATATATGATGACAGCGAAGAAGTAATAGATAATATATCTAGACAACCAATGGGTAAAATGATTAATATACTTGGTGTAGCGAAAGTAATAAAACCGGTTCAGGATAATATTTTTAAAGTCCAAATAGTAAGAGCATATGATCTTATTAAAAATGAAATGAAAATAAAAGCCAGAAATGATATTAAAGACTATCATAAAGCACTTACTAAAAAAATTAAAAATAAAAATCTTGATGTTGAGGGCTATATAGTTAAAGTTCAAAAAGATATTCCAAGTATAAAGAATAAAGATATAGTATATTTGAATATAGGGGTTTCAAAAGGTATATTACCAGGAGAAAAACTAGATATTTATCGCAGAATATATAATCCAGGAGAAGATAGGGAAGAAAAATTTCATAAAATTGGTTCTCTTTTAATAGTTAATTCTGTTCAGTATTCTTCGGTTGGATTAATAACCCAGCAGGATGAAATAATAAAGATAGGTGATATAGTAAAAACAAAATAATTATGAATCTTAACTTGTCTTCTTTTCTTTATTAATCATATTTAAAATAAAAGGGATGTGAAATTTATTTTATGGATGAAAATAAAGCATTTGAAAAAATAAAAGAATCAATTTATAATAAATTTAGTTTAGATTTAAATCAATATAAAGAAAATTATTTAAAAAGGCGTCTGGATGCAAGGATGCGGTCATTACAGATAATTTCATACGAAGAATATTTAAAATATCTACTAACAAAAGAAGAGGAATATGATAATTTGCTTGATAAATTAACTATAAATGTTACACAATTTTTTAGAGATCCTGATACATTTGAAGAAATAAAAAAAAATATTTTGCCAAATTTAATGCGTAATAATAATACGATAAAAGTATGGAGTGCTGGGTGTTCAACTGGAGAAGAGGCATATTCTATTGCAATTATGATGGAGGAGATATCAGAAACTCTGGGAATTTTAAATTATAATTATAATATTGTTGGAACTGATATAAATGAAAAATCATTATATAAAGCAAGATTAGGATATTATGAAGGTAGAACTCTTGATAATCTTTCAGATATAAGAAAAAAAAAGGATTTTAATTTTGATGGTAAAAATTATATAATAAAAGAAAATATAAAGAAAAAAGTAGAATTTTTAAAATATAATATAATGGAACCTTTTAAAAGAGGTTATTTTAATATTATTTTTTGTAGAAATGTTATAATTTATTTTACAAGAGAATTACAGAATAAAGTTATTGGTTATTTTTATGATTCATTGAAGGAAAATGGAATTTTTATAATGGGAAAGACAGAAACCATGTTAATGAATTTCAGAGATAAATTTGAATGTTTAAATATTAAGGAAAGAATATTTATTAAAAGGGTATAAAAAAATGGAAACAGCACAGGATCATATTAATTTAGGACTTGCTTTTACAATGTCCAAAAATTATACAATGGCTATAAAAGAATTTGAAAAGGCACTTATATTAAATCCTGATGATGCCGAGACCCATGCACATCTTGCAAATGCTTATGTTTGTAAAGGAGATTATGATAAAGCAATACAGGAATATGAAAAGGCTTTAAAAATAAATCCTGTTAATGTAAATATTATTATAAAACTTGGAAAATTATATGCAAACATTGGAAAATCTGATAAAGCGATAGAGGAATATAAACGTGCTATAGAGATAAATCCGAATGATTTAAATATTAGACATTCTCTTGGCGATGTTTATGTCAAGATGGAAAAATATACAGAAGCAGAAAAAGAATATAAATACATATTAGAACGTGATAAGGATAATATAGAGATAAGATTTAAAATTGGTTATATTTATGAATTAACTAAAAAATATAAAGAGGCAGCTGAAGAATATGAATATGTTTTAAAAACAAATCCTAAGAGTCCTGGAT
>JAOAAI010000213.1 GCA_026418955.1 Candidatus Goldiibacteriota bacterium
TAGGTGGTATTGTTATTGCAATGTTTATTCCTATGTTCAGTTTAGGTTCATTAGTATCATAGATTTATCAAAAAATTATACAAAAAATTTGACAAAAAAATTATTTTATGCTATAATATAATAAAAATTAAAAATAGAAAGGAGGTGAAAGTATGAAAAAGACAAAGGGTTTTACACTCATAGAGCTAATGATAGTTGTTGCAATTATTGGTATTCTTGCTGCTGTTGCAATACCAAGATTTGCTGAAATGTTAGAAAAAGCAAGAGAAGGGGCAACAAAGGGCAATATAGGAGCAATAAAATCAGCTATAACGATTTATTATGGTGATTGGGAAGGTCAGTGGCCATCTGATCTTGATACAAGTTCTACGAACAAATTTAAGAAATATTTAGACAAGATGCCAGTTGTTAAAGTTACTCATGGATTTGATAGAACAACTGGGACACTTTCTGGTACATCATCATCAGTAACTTATGTAAGCACAATACCTACTGCAACAAATACTGATGGATGGGCATATGCTACAACAGGTGAACTTTTAGGTAATGTATGGGTAAATAATGCTGCAACAGATACAAGAGGAGTACCATATACAAGATATGGACATGAATAATAAATAGATTATAAAAGGGCTGGTTTTATAAATAATATTTATAAAATCAGCCCTTTATTAAAATTAGGTTAAAAGGAGAAAAAATTTATTTTATTTATATTTTAATAGTTTTTATTTTTGGCCTTATTTTTGGCAGTTTTTTTAATGTTTGTATTTATAGAATACCAAAAAAGCTTTCTATTTTTTTTCCTTCTTCATTTTGTCCTTCATGTAAAAATAAATTAAAATGGTATCATAACATTCCTGTATTGAGTTTTTTATTTTTAAAAGGTAAATGTTATTATTGTAAAGAAAAAATATCAATAAAATATCCAATAATAGAATTATTAACTGCATTATTATTTGTAATATTTTTTCTTAAATTTGGGCTTGAAAAAATCTATTTTTTTTATATAATTATTACAGGATATTTAATAATTTTATCAATGATTGATATTGAAACAAAACAGATATCAGATAATATTATATTATTATTAATAATTACTGGCATAATATTCTGTATAATTGAAATAAATAAAATTAATATTTTTGAGGGTATTATAAGTTTTATCACAGCAGGATTTATTATATTTTTATTAAATTTTTTTAGCAACGGAAAAATAGGAGAAGGAGATATTAAATTAATGGCTGGGTTAGCTTTACCTGCTGGAATTTTATTTGCATTAAAAATAATATTTTTTTCTTTTATTTTAGGGGGGATTTTTTCTCTGTTAATTTTAATTTCTGGTAGTTACAGGAAAAATAAAAGTATTGCATTTGTACCATTTATTTTTTTATCTTTTATTTTAGTTTCGTTGATTTCGTGAATATGGAGGTATTTTGTGTTTGATTTTTTTCAACGTTCCGTAATAGGACTTGATATTGGTTCATCCACTATAAAAGCAGTAAAAATAAAAAAACACAAAACTGGATATGAGCTTTTAGGAGCTGAAATTCTTTCTTTAACATCAGAATTAATAGATGAACTAGATCCTGATACCAAAGTTTCTCTTTATGTAAATACAATTAAAAAAATAATAAAACAGAAAAATATTGGTTCAAGATTAGTTGTAACTGCTATACCCGGAGATTCTGCAATTATAAGGTTTATTAAGGTGCCATATATGGCTCCAGAAGAATTAAAAAATGTTGTTCCTTATGAAGCGGAACAATACATACCACTTGGAATGGATCAGGTTGTATTTGATTATCAGGTATTAAGTGAAATTGAAGAAGAGAATCAAAAGAAAATGGTGGTGTTGCTTGTTGCAGTAAAAAATGAAACAATGAATCAACATCTTGATATTTTAAAATCAGCAGGTGTTAGTCCATATGTGATTGACGTTGATTCCTTTGCTTTATGTAATGCTTATTCTTTAAATCTACAAGAAGAATCAGATACAGGAGTTAAAGTAGATACTGTTGCACTCATCAATATGGGAGCAAAATATACAACAGTTACAATTGTTGAAAATGGTATTCCTCATCTTTCTAGAGATATAAATATTGGTGGTAATAATTTTACAAAAGAAATACAGAGAGAATTTAATTTAAGTTTTGCACAGGCAGAGGAGCTAAAAAAGCAACATGCGGTTATCATGGTTGAAAGTGACGAATTATTACTTACAACAATGCCATCTTCTGATGATGAAAAATCAACAAGGATATTTGAAGCAATAACTCCTGCTCTGAATAAACTGTTAAATGATATCCGTCGTTCTTTTGATTATTATGAGTCAACTTTTAAAAAAAGACCAGTTCAGAAAATTCTTTTAAGTGGTGGAAGTTCAAAAATAAAAAACATAGATAGATTTTTATCAGAACGTCTTGGAATACCAGTTGAAATAAATTACCCTTTTAAAAACATAAATATAAATTCCAAAAATTTTGATTTTGATTATTTAAGAGCAAATGCAGTACATTTCAATGTTGCTTTAGGACTTGCTTTACGTTCAACAGGTGAAAAATAATGATAGAAATTAATCTACTTCCTCAAAAGGTAAAAAAGCAAAAAGCATTGCAAGCAATGTATTTTCTTGCGGGATTTATCGGAGTTATTATTGTTTCTATTATGATAGGAATTATTTTTTATCAACAGACAAGAATCGCAAAGGTGGAAGCAGAAATAAGAAAAATTGATGCGGAATCAGCATCGTTGAAAGACAAAATTGAAGAGGTGAGAAAATTTAGAGAAAAAGAAGAACTCTATAATAAGAAAAAATTAATTGTGGATAAATTATTGAATGAACAATCATATTGGGTTTATGTTTTGGATAATATTGGTGAGATGGTTTTGCCTGATATGTGGCTTGAATCAATATCTCAGGATAAAGAAAAAAATGAAGGAATAGTTATAAAGACGACTGGTTATTCACTTTCTAAAATAGTAGTTACTGAATTTATTAAGCGTCTCGAAACGAATAAGAGGATCATGGATATTACAACAGCAAGTATTAAAGAAACAAAAGAGTCTATCAGTACATCATCTTTGATTTTTTTTGATATTAGTTTTCTTTTTAAATATACGGACTGAGAGGATAAAATGCCACAACTAAGCGGTACTAAAGATAAAAAAAGTTTTTTTAATATTAAGCTGACAAAAGAACAGCAAAATAATATAATAGCAGCGGTTCTTTTTACTGGATTCGTAATTTTTGCCTATGTAAAATGGTGGTTTCTTCCTGTTAATAATCAATATAAAGAAAAAGTCAAAATATTGGAACAGAAAAGAAAGGATTTACAGGATGCAAGAGAAATGGTAGCTAAATATGCTGAGTTTATGCGGCGAGCTTCTGAAATTGATAAAAGAGTAGATTTTATTTATAAAAGATTACCAAAAACTTTTGTATTATCCGAAGTAATAAAAGATGTTACAAGAGTGGCAACACAGAATAATATAAATATTATAAGTTTTGAACCAGAACAGAAAATTATCAATAAAGGTGAATATAAGGAGTATGAAATAAAAGTGAACTTTCCTGCCAATTATAGAAATTTGGGAAAATTTTTAAGTGATCTTGGATATGTGGAGCGTTTGATTACACCCACAAAGATTGATATTCAAAAAAATAGAGATACTGTTTTGTCAGATAAATCGCAAAATATTAATATTTCTATGGTTTTGAAGATTTATACCCTTTCAGAGTAGGAGTTTTTATGTTGAAAAAAAGTAAACAAAAATATATAATATTATGGATTGTAATTAGTTCTTTTTCATATGGATTTTTTTCTTTAATTGATATTTTTGCTCAAGAACAGGAACTTATTTTTGAAATTAAACCAATATATGAATTTACCTTTAAAGCGGGCAGAGATCCTTTTGAACCAAGAATATTAAAAGAACAGATACCTGCCATGATTGATGTTGATATTTCTACTTTTAAATTGATAGGAATAACAGAAAGTCAGGGAGTGAAAACAGCTCTTTTTATGAGCCGGAGTGGTTCAACTTTTGGATTTATTTTTATAGATGGAGTTCTTTATGGAGAAAATAATAGAAAAATTCCAGGAATTACAGGAGAAATAAAAAGTAATGAAGAAGTATTATTAATACAGGGAGATAAAGAAGTACTTTTTAAATTGACATACGATATAGAAGGCCCCAATATAAAACCTAAAGAAATCACTACTACTTCAGACACACAATAAAAATGGAGGAATAATGAAAACAAAAAAGTCAAGATTAACGGTAATAATATTTACTGTTATTACTTTTGTTTTCATATCATTATTATTTGCTCAGGAAGAGGATGATTTTATCAGTATATCTCCGGTTGAGAAAAAAGAAACAGGAACAATGATGCAGGCAGATACTATAAAAGCAGAACCAGTAAAAAAGGTTATAGTTACTCCTACACAGGTTATAAAAAAAGACATTATTTCAGAAACCCCTGCAACTGTTGAAAAAATAGTGCCGCTTGATTTAAAAGATAAACTTGAAATAAGAATAATAACTTCTGATATAGTGAAGTATAAAGCAACAGAATTACAACCTCCACCAAATAACAGAATACTAATACAGTTATTTAAATGTAAGGTAGATTATAAAAGTTTAGATGTTAACAAAGCTGGGGTTACTAAGATTCGCTGTGCACCTCATAATTTAACTGCATGGATTGTTATTGATTTAAGTAGTAAACAAAAATGGAAAATAAGAAATGAAGGGAAGACTATAATAGCAGAAATTTTAAAGACTGCAAGAGCAGTGGATACTTTTTCTAAAAAAACAGAGCCCCCTTCTATGATATATAGAGTTCTGGATGTTTCAGCCAAAGATCTTGGAAAACAGACAAGAATAATTATTACAACAGATGGTCCTGTTAAATATAGGATAAAAAAAGATACAGAAAATAAATCAATTACTGTAAATATTTTAAATGCTGTTTCTGCATGGAAAGAAGGGGTATTTAACAAACAGACAGGTAATGTAGCTTCTATTGATTTAATAGAATATAAACAAACAAAAACAGTAGATATAAATATAAAATTTCTTGAAAATCTTCCATATACCGTTGTCAGAGATCAGAATCAGATTTTAATAGATACTGATAATATTATACAAACAGGTAGACTCCCTAAGAAAAGACTTGATTTAAATCAGAGATTATCTATAAATGTTCAGGATGCATCACTTCCGAGTGTTTTGCGTCTTTTATCAACTCAAACAGGATTTGAATTTTCAATAAGTCCTTCTGTTACAACAGCATCTACAGTTACTATCAGGGTGGAAGATCAACCACTTTATCAAATTTTGAGAGATATACTAATACCACGACAACTTTATTATGAAATTGAAAATAATATTATTAAGGTTGGTTCTGTTATAGAATTAAAAAGTGCAAAGGCATTAAGACCTAAACTTACAAAGTTTTACTATCCTAAAACAATGCTTGCGGATAATTTGAAAAAGTTACTTGATGTACAGATAAGCAAGGAACCACTTCTTGATGTATCTCTAACGGTTGATAATGCTGGTGGTATGAATAGGATAATGATAGTTGGTACAACAGAAGATGTTGATCAGGTCATGGATATGATTGCGAAGATTGATTATTCAAAGGATGGAGGAGATTATGAAGGAGGAGAAGGTGGTATATTAAAGACAAAAATTTTTAAATTAAAAAATATAAGATTGCAGGAAGAATCTGGTAATGCTATTGAAACACAACAAATTGCCGAATTAAAACAGACCATAGAAACGCTGTTAACCAAACAAAGTGATATAAAAGGAACATTAACAATAGATAGAAGAACATCCAGTTTAATAGTAACTGATACTCCTGCTGTTTTAAAACGTATACAGAAAGTTATTGAAACGCTTGATGTCAAAGTTCCACAGGTAACAATAGAAGCCAAATTATATGAAGTGAGTATTGGTGCTACTAATGATCTTGGAATTAATTGGAGAGCGATTGGACAGGATAATGAACCCTATATTGAGGGAGAAGTAAATATGGGAGCTGTTCCTGCTGTAGGTAGTGTAGGTCAATTTGTTTTGGGAACTCTTCAGAGTGGTTTTAAGGTAGATGCTTATTTAAAAGCATTGGAAAGAAAAAACAAAGCATCTTTATTATCTGCACCAAAGGTAACTGTTCAGGTTAATATGCCAGCCAAGATAGAAACATCAAGGCAGGTATATTATGAAGAATCATCTATTGTGACACAGCCAAATGGTCCGCCAGTTGTAACAACAGTATATAAATCAGTTGAACTGCCTATATCTTTGAATGTTATATGTAAAATTGATAATCAGGATACAATTAATATGGTGGTACATGTAGAGGTTCAGAGTTTAATTCAGACAAATAGGACAAGTGGA
>JAOAAI010000227.1 GCA_026418955.1 Candidatus Goldiibacteriota bacterium
GGTATAACCAGAGACACCGAGCGCAAGCATCATATAACCAAGTTGCGATAGAGTGGAATAAGCAAGAACTCTTTTTATATCATCTTGGGTTAAAGCTATGGTTGCAGAAAATAATGCAGTAAAACCTCCAATATAAGCAATGATATTTAAAGCATCTTGAGATAATGAAAAAATACCAAACAACCTAGCCACCATAAAAACACCAGCAGCAACCATCGTTGCAGCATGTATTAAAGCAGAAACTGGAGTTGGACCTTCCATCGCATCTGGCAACCAGACATGTAGTGGGAATTGCCCACTTTTTCCAACAGCTCCACAGAATAATAATAAAATAATAAGTGTGAGAGTTCCTGGAGCCATATTACCTGATTTAAGATAATTTTCAATTTCCAAAAAATTAAATGTTCCTGTATTATATGTCAAAATTAAAATACCAAGTAAAAAACCAAAATCACCGAATCTGGTTACAACAAATGCTTTTTTTGCTGCTTCTGCTGCTTCTGGTTTATGATACCAAAAACCAATCAGTAAATATGAACATAATCCTACAAGTTCCCAGAAAATATATAATTGTAATAGATTATTTGAAACAACTATGCCAAGCATGGAAAAAGAAAAAAGTGATATATAAGCAAAAAATCTTGTAAATCCATTATCTTCTTGCATATAGCCAATTGAATAAATCTGAACAAGTAAACTTACTATGGTGACAACTATGAGCATAAAGGCTGTAAGATTATTTATTAAAATACCTATATCTAACTTTAATTGACCAAGATGAAGCCATGGTAAATTGTATTCAATAATATTATGAATATCAGTTCCTTTGATTCTTGAATACATTATGATACAAGAAAATATAAAAGATATAAATATAGAAGATATACTTATGAAAGCACTAGTAATACGTAATTTTTTTGTAAAAGTTATAATTAAAATAAATGCTAGTAATGGTAAAAAAGGCACCAAAAATCCTAAAAGAATAATGTAATTCAAATTCATAACCTCCATTAATATTTCATAATATTCATTTCATCAGCATTAATTGTTTTTTTGTTTTTATATATTGCAAGAATTATAGCAAGACCTAAAACACTTTCTGCTGCTGCAACTGCAATGATAAAAATGGCAAATAATTCACCATAAACACCATCAGGTGTTAAAAATTTTGAAAATGCAACCATATTGATATTCACAGCATTAAAAATAAGTTCCAAAGACATTAAAATTCCTATTGCATTTCTCCGAGTTAAAACTCCAAATACTCCAATACCAAAAAGTATTGCAGATAAGATTATATAATGGCCAAGCGTGATCATATCTCATCCTCCCTGTCTCTTGCAACAAGTACTATTGCACCTATTAAAGCTGCAAGTAATAATACTGAAACTACTTCAAAAGGTATGACAAAATCAGTCAAAAATTGTCTTCCTATGATTGCAGTATTATCAACAGCAGCAACTGTGCCGCCCTGAATTCTTTTAAACCAGTCAGTCTTTAAAACAACAAGAATTATTAAAATAACTGAAAGAGCAGAAACAATAAACGAAGGTATTATCTGTTTATTAAATTGCGGAATATCTTCACCTGTTATTTTCCTTGTAAGATTTATAACAAAAATGGCAAGCACAACAACAGCTCCTATATAAATCAAAACTTGAATACCTGCTAAAAAGTAAGAATTAAGCAATACAAAAATTCCAGCAACTCCAAATAAAACAGTAGCAAGATAAAGAGCACTATGAAAAATATTTTTAGATGTTACCATC
>JAOAAI010000221.1 GCA_026418955.1 Candidatus Goldiibacteriota bacterium
GCGTCAGATGTGTATAAGAGACAGCCCGAATACCCCGATATACCTGAATACCCCGAATACCCAGATGTACCCGAATACCCCGATATACCTGAATACCCCGAATACCCAGATGTACCCGAATACCCAGATGTACCTGAATACCCCGAATACCCCGATATACCTGAATACCCCGAATACCCAGATATACCTGAATATCCCGAATACCCAGATGTACCTGAATATCCCGAATAACCTGATATACCTAATATTCCTGAAATAGCATTTATTTTTGTATCGACATAATCTTTGTTAGGTATATCGTTTAAATCGGAAAGTAAATTCTTATAATTAGATACAACACCTACACTTAAAACTCTATTTTCTTTAATTTCAAAATTCTTAATTCCGTCGACAAATATTTTATATATAGACATTTAATTTAATACGTATGTAATATTATATTTAAAAATAGAATTAAGATTTCGCATATCGGAGACATAATCTAAAAATAAATAATTATTTTCGTATCGAGAAGAAAAAGTAATACCTGTAGAATTTAAACAAGAAATAACACATAAATTACTTTTATTCTCGATAAAATTATAAGTTAAATGTATATTCCCAGATTCGATTAAATTACCTCTAATAATAACATAAGTAATTAAAATTGCTTTATATTTAAAAAGATTAAAAACAAAAAGATTAGAAGGGGTTAATTGATTGTCTAAAAGAATAATCTCTTGCATACTTTAAGAGGAAAGAATAATTTTTTCCTCTTTTTCTTCTTCTTTATTCTCTTTTTTATCCTTTTTCTTCTTTTTCTTTTCTTCTAACAACTTAAGTTTATCGTTTGTTTCTAAAGTTTCGATTAATAATTTAATTTTAGGATTAAGATTTGCTAAAAACATCTTTACACCTTATACAAAGTATAATACTTTGTGCCAGTATATTTCTTATCCCGCCTAAAAAAAAAATAAAGGAATTACCTGGCAGGCGGTATTTTCCTTTATTTTTCTTCTATATATTTATTGTTATCTTTATCTTTTTGAAAAGAATATAATTCGTTTAAAATTTTTAAAGCACCTTGTATTTCAGATAAACGATAATTACATTGTTCTAACATTTGCAACAATTGCTCTCGTTTTAAAATAATATCTTTTAATTCTTTTTCGTAAATTGTAATTTTTTCTTTTAATAATTCTTCTTGCATTTATTTTCTCCTTTTTTTTAAAGAAAATTTAAAACTTCTTTAACATCAATAAAAGCATCTTCATTATATTCAGCATTCTCCCATAAATCAAATTGATTATCTCTTAAATATTTTTTATCTTTTAAAAGATTAATATTTTCTACATGCCCAAATATTTCTGGATCAGATTGACTCCAAATAACAATTCCTGGCTTGTTAAGATACCAAGCCCAATGTTGAAAATATGTATCGACACTAATCCAAGTATAACAATTTTTAATCTCCGTAACTAAATCAAAAATATTTTTATCCCATAAATATTCGTCTATATTTAAAATCTTTTTTTCATCCCCGTATCCTATTTGCTTTAAAATAAAATTTAAATTTTTTTCTTTTAACAAAAAAACTAAATCTTCCCACCATTTAATCGGAGGATTTTTTGGATTTGGTTTACCGTTTCTTAACTCCTTCGACCAACATACTAACAAAATATTCTTTTGCATTTTTACCTCTCTTTTTATATTTATTCTTTTTTTTTATTTTTTTTTAAAAAAAAAAAATAAATATAAATATAAATATAAAATTTAGGAGGAATTAAATGTATTTAACAAAAGGAGATATTTTTAAATATGCAACAAAAAAAGAATTAAAAATCTTAAAAGAAATCTATTCTGCAGAACTTATTTCAATTTTAAAAAAATTAACAAATAATACAGAAAAATTTTTTAATTTTCTTGAAAAAATAAAAATTAAACTTGCAGAAAAAGGTCTAAAAGATAAACCAATTTATATTAAACTTATAAATATGGAAGAATATTTTAAAAAAAATAGACATAATTTAAATCTTCTTTTTAAAAATTTAGAAACTACAGATAAAGCAACTTTTAACAACTTTTTTACAACTCTCGCTATACATTTAACTCCAAAAGATTTGCGCGATATACTTTAAAAAAAAAAGGATGGAAAATAATAATTTTAAAAATAAAATAAAAAATAATTTTAAAATTTTAAAAGAAATATTAACACACGAAATATTTAACGAATTTAAAAATATTATATTAAACAAAGAACTTTTAGAAAATAATAACGAAAAAATATTCCTACTTTTAAAAATTTTAAGAAATATATATATTAAAAAAAATATAAAAGAAATTAAAAAAAGAAATAAATATGTTCTTAATATATTACAAAAAATAGATAATTTTATCTTATTTTTAAATTACAACGAAGAAAATTTAAAAGAAATTATTTCATTTTTAATAAACAACAAAAATATAGATAATAAAATTAAAGACGAAAAATTTAAAAAAATATTAGAAATAAGAAAAAAATTTAACGAAATAATTGTAAATATTTCTTTAATTTTAACACCCTTCGAAAAAAAACTTATTTCTAAAATTCTAAGAAAAGAAATAAAAGAAACTATTTTTAATTTAACCGAAGAAGAACAAGAATGTCTAAAAAAATTCTGTTTTTAAAAAAAAAAATAATAATAATAATAAAAATATAAAAAATTTTCTCTTTATAAATTAGAAATTGCCTTTCTTAAAAATTCTTCTTCTTCTACACTTTCTTGCTTAAGATTAATTTGCTGTTGCGAAGAAGGAATATTTCTTTTAATATTAACCTGTCGCGGAGAAACAACATTCTGCTGCTGAGAAACAACATTCTGCGATTTTAATATACTGTTTAAAGTATCTAAAATCGTTTTTTGCAAAACAGGTTGTAAATTAGTTTGCAAATAATTTTGCAAAGTATTAACAATAACAGGCTTAATTAATTTTTCGATTGTTAAAGATACAGAATTAACTATCTTTTCGTAAGAAGAAGAAGAATTAATATCTTCTTTTTCTATATTAACATTATTTGCCTCTTTTAAAAAATTTTTAAAATACATATTTTCTCCTCTATCTCTTTTTAAAAATATTTATTATTTTTTTTCTTTTTTTCTAAAAAAAAATAAATAATAAAAGGAATATAAAAAAAATGAAACTACAAAATATTAAAAACTCTTTCGATACCGAAAGCCCTTTAAATTTTGATTATTTTAATATAAACGAAAATGTTGAAACAGAAACAATTGCAAATATTTTAAGAGAATACAACGAAATTGCAGGATTAACAGTAAATTGGTATAGATTATTAGATTCTAATAGCGGCATGGATCCAGTATTTTTAGAACGAGCAGATAAAAAATGGGCTCCCCCTATTCCAATTAAAGTCATTTTTGAATATTTACAAGAAGTAATCGAAACACAAAAATATGGAATACAAATTCTTGACGAACTGAATATGATATGCGAAAAAAAGTATTGGGAAGAGAAAACAAAAATAACAATGCCCCAAATCGGCGATTTATTTTTTGTCGAACATGTCGGTTTAATGTTCGAAGCTACAAACGTCGTCGATAGCGAAGCAAATTTTTGGGGAAATAAATTAACTTGGAAAATAACAGCTAAAATATTCCATACCGAACACGAAGATAAAAATATAAACACAACAATTCAAGAAGCTGGATGGATGTCCGAAGAAATAGAAACCCCCCTTATTCCTACCCCAGATACTAAATCCCCACACAAAGATAATCTTGAATATACAAATAATATAAATAAAAACATCGAAGAAAAATCTGAAGAATTACATACCTATACCCCAGGAGATAACCCATTCGGCAACTTTTAATTTTCACAAAAATCAGAAAAGAAAAAAATATAAATATTATTCCTTTTATCCGGTTCTAATTCATCCTTTAAAATATTTGTATTATTTAAAATAATTCTTTTTAAAATTTTTATAATCTCTTCTACATCTTCCTCTTTTAAATTACTAACATTTAAATAATCAAACAATTTAATGTTATATGTATCTAAAATATAATCCATCCTTACATCATAAATTTTCTGCAAAATAGAAAAAATATAACTCTCCGCCTGCTCCTTATCCATTTCAATATCTTGAATAAAAAGATAACAAGGATTATTATTAATTTTAGAAGAAATAAGAAATAAATTTTTATCTTCAAAAATTTCTTTTAAAAATTTATAAAATTTAAACCCTAATAATTGCAAAATAGATAATTTAAAATTAAAAATAATATCCTTCCAAAATAAATTGTCTCTAAAAATTAATAAAAAATAATTTTCTAAATCTTTCCAATATTCTTTAAAATTAAAATTTTTAAAAAAATTAATAAAATCTTTATCCTCATCCTGCAAAAAGAAATTCTGAATAAAAAAATAAACTAAATCTTCCTTATCTTTAAAAGAATATTCCAAATCTTTAACAATATCTATACTTTTTAAAGAATCTAAAAAATTATCCTTTACTTCCATTTTTCCTCCTTCTTATTACTTACTTTATTCCTATAATTTAATATATAAGGATAAATATTAAAAATAAAATACCCCAAAAAATAAGGAACTATTATAAATATAATTAATAAAATAATAAAAACATATAATAAAATTTTCATTCTATCCTCCATATTTTATTATACTTATTAAAAACTATTTTTGTAAATATTTTCTTAAATATAAAAAATAATATAAAAAAAACAAATAATAATTAAAAGAAAAATATGGAGAGTCCTCTTTGTAAAAAAATAATAAAAGTAAAGAAATATGGAGAGTCCTCATTGTAAAAAAATAATAAAGATAAAGAAATATGAAGAGTCCTCTTTATAAAATAAAGATAAGGAAATATGGAGAGTCCTTTTTATAAAAAGTATTTTTTTTTTAAAAAATAAAAATAATTTCCTTATAAAAGATATTTTACACCTTATAAAAGATGTTTTACACCTTATATATGGAGAGTCCTCTTTGTAAAAAAATAATAAAAGTAAAGAGATATGGAGAGTCCTCATTGTAAAAAGTATTTTTTTTAAGAATAAAAATAATTTCCTTATAAAAGATGTTTTACACCTTATAAAAGATATTTTACACCTTATAAATGGAGAGTTCTCTTTATAAAAAGTATTTTTTAAACTTTTTTTAAAAAAATATATTTTTAAAAGATTGTTTTTTGGGGAATAAAGTGAAGCCAAATATGGAGAGTCCTCACAAAGTAATATATTTTTTATAACTAATATTTTTTATATATATAACTAAATTATCTTTTTTGGGGCTTTAATAATAAATATGTTTTTACAACTAATATTTTATATACTTATAATTAAAATTCTTTTTTTTGGCTTTTATTTATAAAATATATTTTTTTTAAAAAAAAATTTATAATTTAAATATATAAAAAATATAAATTTAATTTATTTATAATTTTTATTTTTTTTTTTATTTTTATTTTTATAATATTTCTTTTATAAAATTATAATGAGTTAAAATAAAATCAAGCAAATTAGTATTTTTATATTTAATGTTATAAACAATATGTTTAAATTGTTTAATAACATTAAATACAAATACAACTGCAAGTTCATCACGCTTGTCTTGAATGATGTAGGCGATAAATCGCTCTACATCGCTGTTATTAACTATTAAATGTTTAAATAAGATGGAATTTGCAATATATTGCAAATTCACATCATCAAAGAAAAGATTTTTATCCAAAATTTCTTCTACGGTTGGAAGTTTGGAATATAATTTTTTAAATATATTCCAAACATTCAACATTTTTTCACCGAAGACGTGTAGCAGCGCGTCTTCGGTAGTTGAAAAACATGGGATAATTGATAAAAAGTTATCCCAGACACGAAAATTTATTGGCTTTTCTTGCTCCTCGGAATTATTGAGGAGCATTGACTTATCCTCTTTATGAAGATAAGTCAAAAAGCTATATATCTCTTGGTCAGCCTTTTGAGATATATAGCTTAGAAAGCCTTCATAGTCGGCTTCTAAATTAAAAATAAGAAACCGACTTTTAAGAGCCGGCGGCATTTCGTTAATAAAATTCATCGCCGGGTTGCAGGCGGCGATGATAAATACATCTGGTGATAATTTTTTGTTAAGCAGGCACCGGTCGTGTATGATCTGAAAAACGGCGAGTTGCGTCGCCGTTGGCGCTTGATTGATTTCATCAAAAAACAAAATAATTTTGTTTTTTGATGAAGAATGAGAAGAAGAAGAAGCAAATGGTAGAATTCCAGCGTCCAGGAATTCTACTTTTTGTTGTTCTACTTTAAACGGATATCCTTTTAAATCGTCTGGCAGAAAATATGCCAAACGGATATCCACTAACTCGCAACTAAGTTCAGTTGCGAGTTCCTTAATAATATAACTCTTGCCAATGCCTGGTTCACCGGTGACCAGGATTGGCACTTTAACATTTTTTAGCAACATATTTTTCAAAACATTCTTTAACCTTTCTACCTTCATTTTTACCTCTTTCTGAATTAAAAGTAGTATAATTTTTTAATTTTGTCAACTAAAAAATTTTTTTTTTAAAAAAATATATTTTATAAATAAAATAAATTTTTATATATTTTAAAATATGTTTGTATATTTAAATTAAGTTTATATTTGTATAGAAAAAGTAAATTTATATTTATATAAACAAAATAAATTTATATTATAAAAGAAGTTTACATTTTTATATATTTAAAATATAGATATATTTTTTTATTTAAAAGGTGTATTTTATAATTAAAGTTATTTTTTTAAATATTATATATAAGAAATATAAAAATATGTTTTTATATAAAAGTTGCGAAAATATTTATATATAATAAAATAAATTTTATGTAATAAGGTGTAATTTATATAATGTAAAAAATTTTTTATAAAAAATAGATTTTATATATATTTTTAAAAGTGTATTTTTGTGTAATGAAATTATAAATATTTTAGAAAATGTATTTTGTGTTGTAAAATTATAAGCAGTGTAAAGAATGCATTTTGTGTTGTAAAATTATAAGCAGCGTAAAAAATACACTTTGTATAGCAAAGTTATAAGCAGCATAAAGAATGCATTTTGTGTTGTAAATATAATATAAGTATATTTATATTAAAAAACTTTTCTCCTCTTTTTAAAAAAAATTTCATTTTTTAAAAAAAAAGTTGTTTTTTTTAAAAATATATACTATATCTTTAATGAAGAAAAGAGGTAAAAATGACAGATTTAGGAATTTTAGAAAAAAACGGCAACACCGCCGCGCACGAGGCAGCGCGGTATAATCCTAAATTACTTGCAGCATTTCCAGCTTCCTGGGAAGGTTGGCAATGGGAAAACGAAATAGGGCATACAGTAGCGCATGTAGCTGCGGAATATAGCCCTAAATTACTTGCCCGTTTTTCAGCTTCCTGGGAAGGTTGGCAGTGGGTAAGAAAAAGGAACAAGGATACAGTAGCGCATGTAGCCGTAAAAAATAGCCCTAAATTACTTGCCCGTTTCCCAATTTCCTGGCCGGGCTGGGAATGGCGAAATGAATGGGGAGATACAGTTGCACATTATGCAGCTACATATAATCCCCAGCTGCTCGCGTCCTTCCCTGTAGACTGGCCGGGATGGCAGTGGCGGAATGATTGGGGAGAAACTATTATACATTACGCCGCGCAATATAGTCCCAAATTACTTGCCGCCTTCCCGCAGGATTGGGAAGGTTGGGGGTGGAGAAATAATTGTGGAAATACAGTTGCACATACTGCCGCGCGTTACAACCCGCAGCTGCTATCCGCTTTCCCAAATAGCTGGGAAGGTTGGAGTTGGAGAAACGAACGGGGGGAAACAGTTGCACACTATGCAGCGCAGTTAAGCCCGCAATTGCTTTCCGCCTTCCCTGCAGATTGGGAAGGTTGGGGCTGGAAAGAAAAGGAGGAAAATAACACAGTAGCACATTACGCTGCAAAAAATAGCCCTAAATTACTTGCCCATTTCCCAGCTTCCTGGCCAGGTTGGGAATGGCGAAATAAATGGGAGGAAACCGTTGTACACATTGCAGTGCAACACTCCCAACAAATACCCCCCTTCCCGCCCGACTGGCCGGGGTGGGGGTGGAAAAATAATTATACAGAAACAGTTGCACATATAGCTGTACGTTATAATAAACAATTAGCCACCTTCCCTGCCTCTTGGCCAGGGTGGAAATGGGCAGACAAAAATAATTATACAGTTGCACATTATGCAGCACGTTATAACCCGCATTTATTAGCCGCTTTCCCACCAGATTGGGAAGGCTGGACGTTAAGAAATAAACAAGGTAATACAGTTGCACATATAGCAGCACAATATAATCCTTCCTTTATTACTTCCTTTTTGCCAGATTGGCCAGGATGGGAATTGGATGGGCTGGACACGTTTAAAGCACAAAATACAGCACATCCTAAACTTTTAAATTCTTTCCCGCCAAATTGGGAAGGGTGGCAGTGGAGAAATAAATATGGCTATACAGTTGCACATTATGCAGCACGTTATAATTCGCAACTATTAACCAATTTCCCGCCAGATTGGCCAGGATGGCAGATGGAAAACTGTTATGGGGAAACAATAGCACATGTAGCAGCACAATATAATCCAAATTTAATTTTGTTCTTTCCAACTTCCTGGACGGGTTGGAGATTGCGCACTAACACAAAGGAAACCGTTGCACATTACGCAGCACAGTTCCGACCGGTGTTATTAGAGAAATTTTCCCCTAAATGGAGGGGTTGGCAGTGGCGGGATGACCAGGGCAATACCGTTGCACATTACGCTGCACAATATAATTCAGAATGGCTTCAGCTTTATTTGGAGGAAATTTGGGAAAGCTGGGACGGCTGGGGCTGGGAAAATAAAGATGGAGAAACTGTGGAAAATTATTATACAAAAAATATATTAAGGAGGTAAAAAATGGAAAAAATTGAAGAAAAAGAGTTTATTAAAAAACACATTAATTATAAAAAAGTAATTGATGAAAAAGGTAATTCTGCTGCACATATTGCAGCAGAAAGGTATCCGGAATTTTTAGCAGCCTTTCCCCCCGACTGGGAGGGCTGGGGGTGGGAAAATAAAGAGAATAAAACAGTAGCGTATATAGCTGCGCGTTTCAACCCTCAGCTGCTTGCAGCTTTTCCCGCCTCGTGGGAGGGGTGGGGGTGGAAAAATTGTTATGGTACAACAGTAGCGCATATAATTGCGCAGTATTTACCTCAGCTGCTTTCCGCCTTTCCCCCCGATTGGCCGGGCTGGAGCTGGGAAAGAGAAAAAAATATAACTGTATTGCAAGATTTTTATAATAATGTTATTAACAAATAAAAATAACACTATAACCATCACCCCTGGCTTATTACCCAGGGGAGTGATGGTATTTAATTTGGAGGTAAAGAATGATAGATTTAGGAATTTTAGAAAAAAATTGTTATTTTTGGAGTACGTCGCGAATCGCGAAAGGGAGACGAGAAAACGAAAAAAAACGTAAAAATGAAGCAGCTGAAATCTTAGAAAAATTAGGGTTTACAACGGAAATAATTGGGAATAAGGTTATTGCAACAAGAGGAGACATTAAAGTTATTTTTTATTACAAAGAAAGTTGTAAACATGTTTACAAAAAATTACAAGTTTATGTTAATAATGTAAAAAAAGATATTCGTGTATTAAAAAAATTGTAAAATATTAAAGGAGAATTAAAATGTTAAAAATAGAAAATAAAAATTTACAAGAGCAAGAGATTGATTTTTTAAATATTGATAATTTAAGATATATACAAAATGTTGTTTTAAAATTTATAAAGAAATTTAATTGTTATGATTTTAAAGAAGACATTTTGCAAGAAGCTATTTTTTTAATATATAAAAATATAAAAAAATATAAAAAGGATAAAGCAAATTTACATACTTTTATGTATATTTATATACAGAAAGCATTTTATCAATATTATTTTAATTTTTTAAATATTAAGTTTAAAAATGATTTTAATTTTGTAGAAAATATTATTTTCTCGAATAAATTAACTCCTGAAATACACACAATTAGAGATGAAATTTTTAGACAAATTGTTAGTTTTTTAAATACTTTAAATTTTAGAGATAAATTTATTTTTTGTTCTGTATTAAATTTAATTGGAGGAGAGAAGAATAGTTTAAGAAAGATTGCAAAGGAATTAAATGTTTCGCATACTTATGTTAGAAATATTTTTTTAAAAATATATTTAAAATTTTATAAATATATAAGAGGAGATATAAAATGTTTAACGAAAAGAGTATAGAAAATAAAATTAAGTTAATTAAAACTTTAATGTTAGCACATTATCCTTTTTACGGTAAATTTCTTTTAAATGTTGATATAATTCCGCGTCCTAGTATTTCTACGTTAGCAACAGATTCTTACAATATTTATTATAATCCTGATTTTGTTTTAAAAGAACCTTTTAACAATATATTTACATGTTTTTTGCATGAAATATTACATATTATGTTGCAACATTTTATTAGGTTTAATGTAAAAGATTTTTCTAAGCGAGGATTAGGTTTAATTTTAAATATAGCATTGGATTATGCAGTAAATAGTTTAATTTTTGATTCTATTTTGTTAGAGGGTAATAAATTAAGACCTGGACAGAATTTTATTTCTTCTCTTTATTATTCTTCTAAATATAAGTTTAAAAATGTAGAATTTATACTTCAGGATTTACTTAAAGAAATATCAATCGAAAAAGTTAAATATTATCAAAACAGTGAAGAGGGAGAAGAAGGAGGAGAGGAAAGAGGAAATGGAGGGGGAGGAGAGGAAGGAGGAGGAAACAAAAAAGAAAAGGGTGGAGGGAAAGGAGAGAAGAAAAAAGAAGGAGGGAAGGGGGAAGGAGGAGGAAGTGAAGAGGAGGGTGGAGAAAAAGGTGAAGGGGAAGAAGGTAAAGAGGGGGAAGGAGAAGAGAAAGGAGAAGAATTGCCGAATTATCAAGAATTAACAAACGGAAGAATTTTAGATGATCATAATTATGCTTGGGATTCGGTTAAGAAGATAAAAAAATTTAAAAATAAAATTGACGAGATAAAGGATAAGATAAATGATATAACACAAAAGTCTTATGTTTCGAGTCCTAATACGATGGGGTTTGGGGAGACGGAAGATGCTGTAAAATTATATTCTTTTTTAAATCCTAGTTTAGGTAAATTAAATTGGAAACAGTATATCGAAAAAAATATTATATCTTATTTTGGGGATATAGAGTTGGATATTTCGACTTTCGATAAACGTTATGTATCTCGGGAGAGGTTTATATATCCTTATCGTTATCAACGAAATGCATATATTATTATTGCGGTAGATACTTCTGGTTCGATAACGAAGGATATGTTAAATATTTTTGTAGGGGAGATATACGGTGTTCTTAAGCAGATTAAAAATTTAAATATTTTGTTTTATGCTTGTGATGATTCGATACGAAAAAAAATTTTTTATAAAAATATAGGAGATTTTAGAAACAATGTTAAATCTTTAATGCAGAATTTACTGCATGGGGGTGGTAATACAAGTTTTGTTCCTGTTTTTAAAGATTTAGAACAAAATAGAAAAAAACATTTTAAAAGGGATGATAAATTATTAATGTTTTATTTTACAGATGGGTTTGGGGATCAAGAAAATGTTAATATTCCTTTATTTTTAAAGAATAAAGTTTTTTGGATTATTCCAAAACAATCTACTCAAGATGTTATAGAAAGATTTCCTAAGCATTCTAGATGTATAAAAATAGATATTTAGTTTACATTTTTATGTTTAATAAAGTATAATATTTATAGGAGGTTAAAAATGAAATCTATTAAAAATAAAAATTTAAAAAAGACAGTAATTACGGTAGAGAAACATTATCCTGCAGGAATAGTTAAAGATAAATATACATTAAAAAAGAAGAAAAAAAATGGAAAAAAATAATTTTTATTTTTTTTTAGATTTAGATCAAGAAATATTAAAAATTTTAAATCGAAAATTTTTATACCCGAAAGAGATATTTTTTTTGCAGAAAAATATTAAAAATTTAGAAAATTTAAAAAAAAAAAATTGAAGGAGTAGATTATGTTTGAAATTGATTACGATTATTATTTACTTTTAACACAAGAAAAAGATAAATTTAAAAATCAATCTCCTGCTGTTCCTTATTTTTATTACAATCGTTTTTTAAAAAATGACGGGATAGAGGTAGAAAAAGATTTAATTTTATTCGATTGTAATAAGACAGAAAAAAGAGTTTTTAATTTAAAATATAATTATTATGCTTTATTATTTAAAAAAGATGGAAAAATAGAGGGTCTTCAAGTTAATTCAATAGATGCACAAAAATTATTAAATTATATAAATATCGAAAATTTTTACGAAAATCGATAAAATTATTTTTACCCCTTTACACCTTTGCGCAGATATAGGGGTATAAGGTAATCTTTTTTATATCTTGTGCAGGTGTAGGGGTATAAAGTAATTTTTTTATATCTTGCGCAGGTGTAAGGGTATAAAGTAATTTTTTTATATTTTGTGCAGGTGTAAGGGTATACTTTTATACAAAAATAATATCAATGCCTTTTACACCTTTGTGCAGGTGTAGGGG
>JAOAAI010000060.1 GCA_026418955.1 Candidatus Goldiibacteriota bacterium
TTTAAACAGATGCCGTTATTCAAAGCAAAATCAACCCCTGCCGCAGCAGTAGCACCAAAAATCATTGACTGTAGTGCTGTTCCTAAAAATACTATACCACCTGATAAATACGGAGTTACTGTTGTAGGTAAAAAATAAACATTCAAATGCATACCACCTGCAATTCCAGGAAAATATGCGCCAGTCCCAACACCTATTGCAAACATAGGATTTAAATTATAAGAAAATGTAACTCCTGCCATATATGGATAACCAAAATGTAAATTAAAAAGAGATGGTCGCAAATCTCTAGGATAATACGTTCTTTCCTCATTTACTTGGCTTGTTGCAATTAATTTCTGTTCCTTTTCTGTCATTTTTCCAGCAAAGATATAACTAACAGAAAAACAAAGAACAACTATTAGAATCACTAAAAAAGCTTTTTTCATTTTATCCTCCTTAAAAATATTTTTTAAAATATAACATAAAATTAAAATTCTGTGAAGTATATTTCACCTCCTCTTTTAAAATTTAATATTTATATAAAAATTAGACGCAGAGAGTAAAATTTAGTTTACACATCTGAAAGATAAATTTTATTATATTTTTTTAACATATATTTATAATCATATTCATATAATTTTTCCATTTTTGGTCTTTCCTGACCATATTTTTTTATTTTCAAAATTAGTTCTTTTGCCTTTTCATAATCACCAGGTTTATAAAGATATTTCTCAAGTTTAACATTTCGCATGAATTCTCGGTTACCATAAATATCTGTTGCAACACAATAACAACCCGAACATATCGCTTGAACAAGAGCACAGGGCAAACCTTCCCAAAGTGATGTTAGTAAAAATAAATCGATTGATTTTAAAAATTTTTCCGGTTCATCTACCCATCCAATAAATTTTACTCTATTAAATATATTATTTTTATATAACAATTTTTTTATATTTTCCATATTTTTACCCCCACCAGCAAAAATAAACTGAATATCATTGGTCTCACGTATTACTAATTTTGCAATTTCAATAAATTCCAGTGGGTTTTTTTGTCTCTTTAAATTTCCAATCATACCTATTGTGAAAAGATCAGGTCTTAATCCATATTTTTTTAAAAATTCCTTTTTATTAACTTTTGCATTCTTAAATAATTTCATATCTATGCCTGGCTTTATAACTTCATATTTATCTTTATTTCCAACCCCTTTTTTCAAACCATATTCCATCACATCATAACCAACAGCAATTAGTTTAGAAGTTATAAATGAAAAAATCTTTTCTAAAAAAAGAAATAAATAATGTATAATAAAATTTTGATATTCATGAAAAGAAAATCCATGAACAGTATGTATTATTTTTTTTACACCGGCTAGATATGCTGCTTTTCTTCCCAGAATTCCAGCTTTCGATGAATGAGTATGAACAATATCTATTTTATTCTTTATAAAATAATCCCGCAATTCAAATAATGCAATTGTATCATAAAAAAGATTTATCGGATGAACCAAATTATCCATAAGTACCACATTAATACCTTTTTTACTCAGT
>JAOAAI010000092.1 GCA_026418955.1 Candidatus Goldiibacteriota bacterium
ATATGTAACAGATGCACAGAATAACAGGGTGCAGAAATTCACAAAAGAAGGAAAATTTGTAACCGTATGGGGAGAGACAGGGGAGCAGGAAGGACAATTCAATAATCCTGCAGGTATAGCAGTGAATAGCAAAGGAGAAGTATTTGTGGTTGATTCAAATAATTACAGAATACAGAAATTTAAGAAGTAAAAATATATTTTATTGATTTTGTTCAAACTTTGTTATAATGCAAAAAATATAAAAAATTTGGGGTGGTGTTTATGAAATTGGTAATTAACATTCCCTGTTTTAATGAAGAGAAGACATTGCCCCTTGTTTTAAAAGAAATTCCAAAAAAAATAAAGGGGATTTCAAAGATAGAAGTGCAAATTGTAGATGACGGCTCCACTGATAAGACAGTGGAAGTTGCAAAAAAATATGGGGTTAAAAGGATAATAAGGCATAAGCAAAATATGGGGCTGGGAATTGCGTTTAAACATGGGGTAGAGGCAGCTCTTGAAAATGGAGTGGATATATTTGTAAATACTGATGCAGATAATCAGTATCCAAGTAAATACATAGAACAATTAGTCCAGCCTGTTTTAAAACATCAAGCAGACATTGTGATAGGCAACAGAACACCTTGGAAAGTATCGCATTTTTCAGCGATAAAAAAGTTTTTCCAATATTGGGGCAACATACTTGTCCGATGGATAGCAGGCTCAGACGTGCCTGATACAGTATCCGGATTCAGAGCATATTCACGGGATGCGCTTTTACGATTGAATATCACTACACGTTTTTCTTATGTCCTTGATACAATTGTGCAGGCAGAAAGAAAAGGACTTGCTATAACTTCTATTCCCATACATACAAATCCACCTACAAGAGAATCACGATTGTTTAAGAATATATTCCAGCATATGACAAAATCACTTGTAAATGTGCTTCGTTGTTATGTTATATATGAACCTTTTAAGACATTTATGACTTTTGCCACATTGTTTTTTCTGCCAGGTTTTTTTCTCGGTGCTAGATTTTTATATTATAATTTTATTATAAAAGCAAGCGGCGCACACATACAATCACTCATACTTGCAGCAATACTTTTCACCTTATCTGGACTTATGTTTGTTCTGGGGATAATAGCAGAACTTTTAGGCACTAACCGCAAACTCCACGAAGATATTCTATATCTTATTAGAAAAACTATTTATAGGAAAAAGAAATAAAAGTGATTGTATTTGTTGGATTTGCAAAATCTTTACCATTTGCTAAATTTATGAAATAATTTAAAAGTAGAAAGTTAAAAGTTGAAAATTGAGAGTTGAGAGTTGAAAGTTAAAAGTTAAAGATATTTTTAACATTTTTATTTTAACATCTTTCCCGAACATATTTAACATATTTAGAAAACATCATTTGTCAAAATTTGTATAGATATGGAAGATTAGAAAGGTATGGTGTTTTTATGTTTCGTAAATTCGTAATAATGTCAGTTTTTATAATTTTTATTTTGGTTGCTTGTGCTGGCATAGAAAGTAAAGATAATACAAACATAACAAAAGCAAGAATGCCAGTAAGGTTACAACCCAGTGATACTCTTATTTCTTTTGTAATAGAAGGTATCACTTTTGCTCCCTGGCAGAAGACAGTGCTTACAAATGCAGAAAATCTTGCAAGACGATATAACTTAACTTTTGACCTAGCAACATTTGCAGAATATTTAAATAAAAAAAATAAAGATGCATGGAAAATATACGAAGATAACCAGGATGTTTTTGAAATAATAGCAGGTGGGTTTAATAATGTGAATCCGGTTGAGCCCAAAAGAAC
>JAOAAI010000122.1 GCA_026418955.1 Candidatus Goldiibacteriota bacterium
CCCTTCTGATATATTATCTGAATACAACTTATCTTCCGATATCGCTTTTATTCAACCTATTATCATTGATGAATTATATAGACATAATTCCTCTTCTGAGTATAATTATTTGTACCACCATGTCCCTGATCTTCCCGAAAAATAAATCAATAACATTTTTGTAAAACATATTTTCTAAACATTCTTTCCGAACATCTTTTATAATATTTTTATTCTTTAAATAATCTATAAAAACAATATACACACAAGAAAAATATAATCCCCCATGCAAATAACATCATTATCCAACCACTCGTCTGCATGATAACCTCCTAATAATATAAATTTTTAAATCTACCGTATTTATCATATTTTCAAATTAACAATGAACATCTTTAGCGAACATATTAATCGAACATCTTCACCGAACGTCCTAATTTTTATACTTCCTCCAAGCCACTTTTACCATGATAATAAGTATAAATAATAAAAGTAAAAGTCCTATTCTTGTTCCTATGATAAATGGCTTATTAGCAGCATCCACACCTTTCATCATAATAAAAGGAATACCTTGCTGGATAAACCAGCCAACAAGAATGAAAATAAGAAATAATGGTGTTATATATTTTAAAATAAATTTATATATCTTAGGCACCTCCATCTGTGCTCCTTTATGTACTTCATCCCAGGCCTTATCTATACCGAAAACCCAAGAAAACATTATAACCTCAAAAGTAGCAAATAAAACAAGTGCAAATGTACCACCCCAGAAATCAAGTTCATCAACAACACCTTTCCCTATGAAAAAAATGGCAGGCTGCATTAAAATAAATGTAACAACCCCTATAATAAATACCGCCTTTCTTCTTGAAGTATTGAACTCATCTTCAAAAAATGCAATCGCCGGCTGTAACATTGAAATAGAAGAAGTAATCCCTGCAAGAAAAAGTAGTAAAAACCATAAAAAGGAAAAAACAACAGTTAAAGGTATCTTTTCAAGAATCATTGGCATTGTTATAAATCCTAGAGAAAAAGCACCACCCTTTGCAATTTCAACCATTTTTTCCGGACCAAAAAATGCGAAAGCAGCAGGAATAACAATGCTACCACCTATAATAACTTCCACAAATTCATTTGTGGATGCAGAAGCAAGCCCAGATAGCACAACATCATTTTCCTTTTTCAAATAACTCGCATAGGTTATGATAACCCCCATACCAACGCTCAAAGTGAAAAAAACCTGTCCTGCTGCTGCAAGCCAGACTTTCATATCTTTCAATGCGTTAAAATCTGGATTCCATAAAAATCCAAGCCCATCAATAACTTTATAAGGTGTTTGCGTGTCAGGAGTAAGACCTAATGTTAGAACTCTCAAAACCATAATTATTCCAAGTAGCAATAATACCGGCATTGCAATTCTTGAAACCCGCTCAATACCACCTCTTATACCAAAATATAAAATAATAAAATTCAAAAAAAATGTTATTATAAAGAAAATATATGCAGGAGATAAAATTGAAGTAACATTTATATAATCTTTAAAAAAATCTGCTACTTTTCCTGTCTTTAATGCCTGTATATATGTGGGTGTAATAGAATAAAAAATATAACCGAGTAACCACGATTCTATATAACAATAATAAAGAAAAATAGCAATAGGGCCAAACATTCCAATAACTCCAAAATATTTAATAAAACGATTTTTTTGATGCATTGAATGAAAAATACCAGGAGCTGTGCCATGTCCAAATCCGCCACCATATCTACCTATTGTCCATTCTATCCACATAAGAGGAATTCCAACTAAAAGTAAAGCAATA
>JAOAAI010000128.1 GCA_026418955.1 Candidatus Goldiibacteriota bacterium
TCTTGGTTGAATCTCTAAATAATCATAAAATTCTACAATTTTTGCAATCTCTTCATCTGATTTTTTCTGAAGTAACGCCCGGAATAACTCTCCCTGATTACATGCGGTTCCAAGGCAAAGACCTTCTCTGTGTTCTTGTAACTCCTTTCTTAAAATTCTTGGTTTTTTATAAAAATATTTAAGATGTGAATTTGATACACGTTTATATAAATTTTTTAGACCTTTATAATTTTTAACAAGTATTATTATATGAAAAGGTTGATTATTTTTACTTTTTTCTTCACTATCCACTAGATATCCTTCCATCCCTAATATTAATTTTAAATTATTTTTTTCTATATAACTAAATGCCTCCGGAAATGAATGAACAACACCATGATCTGTAATTGCAATAGCTTTATGGCCACAATTGATTGCAGTGTCTATATAATCTTTTATTGATAAAACAGAATCCATTGCACTCAAAGTAGTGTGTGCATGTAATTCAACTCTCTTTTCAGTAGCATCATCAGTAATTTTTGGTTCTGGTAATTTATTTACCCTTTTAACATATGCAACTAATTCTTCATCCTTTTCACTGTATTTCACATTCACTGACATTCTTGCATATTTAATATTTTCTATTTTATTTAAAAAATCATCTCCTTCGTTTAAAAATGCAATTACTTTAATTGTATCCTTTTCATTTGTTATATAAAAAGAGACCATATAATAAATAGACCCATTTTTTTCTCTTTTCAATTCTCTTATTAAAGTTTTATGGTTATAAAAAATTCTGCCCTCAACTATATATCTTCCTTCTTTTACAATATCTTCTATGGGTGTTACCTGACCTATTATTAATTCATTAGTTAAAATTTCACTGTTTATAATGGCATTATCACTTACTTTTTCTATTTTTTGTACAACAACATTTGAAATCACTGGTGCATTTTTATTTTCTACAATTTCAATATCAACATTTGCATCAAAAAATTCATTTATTTTCTGTTTTATTTTACCTATAATCCTCTGTTCACTTAACTTCATAAAAATAAAAGAATTTTCGCATTTGATGGTAACTTTATTATCTGTAACTAGTGGAACAGCATGGTCAAGCCATGCTTTTAAATTGTCCATCTCTTCGCAAAAAAAATTCCAGCACGATGATAATCTATCTGAAAATTTTATTTTATCATTAAATTTAAAAATAAATTTTATTTTTCTACCTATCTTATTCTCAATTAAATTTTTTATAAAAATTAAAATATCTTCTTTAACCATTTTATTTAAATATATATCAACTGTTACATTTTTATCTTTATCATTTATTTCCATAATTGAAAATTGAATAGAATCAAGCTCGGCTATATTATCTTCATTTAAATGTTTTTTAAACATCTCTTTTATTTCTTTATCATCTATATTTAAAATAATTGAATCTGCCATGGTAAATTCCTGATTAATTATTTAATTCTTTATATAATTGGTTAATAGCCACATGTACTGGCTCCCAAACAGGACAAAATGGTGGTGAATAACAAAAGTCCAAATGCCGCATTTCATCAATAGTCATCTCATTATATAAAGCTGTTGAGATTATATCCATTCTTTTTGCTACACCCTCTTCGCCTATAATCTGAGCACCTAAAAGTTTATGTGTTTTTAAATCGGCTGTGAGTTTAATAAATATTTCTCCACTTCTAGGATAATATGATGCACGTGTTATTGATTTTATTAGTTTCGATTTATACTCAATATTTTTTTTCTGTGCTTCCTCATCCCATATTCCAGCTCTGGAAACTTCAAGATTAAAAACTTTGAATGCCATTGAGGCAGTTATTCCTTTAAATTCCATCTTTTTTCCTGCTGCGTTCATACCTGCATATTTACCCTGTTTATTGGCTGTTGTCCCACGTGGCATATATATAAGTCTTTTTTCTATAATATTATATACAGTTGCACAATCACCGGCTGCATAAATATCAGGATGACTTGTTTCCATAAAATTATTAACCTCTATAGCTCCACGCATACCTAGTTTTAAACCAGCTTCTTTTGCAAGTTGCGTATTTGGTTTCATACCGCGACTTACAAAAATAAAATCTGTTACTATTTTATCATTCCCAATTTTAACTATAAGATTCTGTCCATATCTTTCTATTGAATCAACTCTTGCATTTTTTATCAATTTTATATTTTCTTCTATTAGTTTTCTTTCAATAATTTCTGCCATGTCACTATCCAGCCACCAACATACATGCGAGCCATGAATAATCATATATATTTCATTTATTCCACATAATTTAAAGTTTTCTACCATCTCAAGCGCTATATGTCCTTCTCCTATTATTATAACTCTTTTTGGCCTCTTATCGTAAATAAACTTTTTTAATCTTATACCATCTTCAAGATTTCTAAGATAAAATACTAAATCATTTTGGATACCTTTTATTTCTGGCTGGACAGGTGTTGCACCGGTTGCAATTATTAATTTATCATAGGTGTACTCTTCCATTTTTAAATTATTAAAGTTTTTAACTTTAATTTTTTTATTATTTTTATCTATAAAAACTACTTCACATTTGGTTCTGACATCTATCCCTTTTTTAGATTTTGCCTTTTCTGAATCCAATACAATTAATTTATTTATATCTGGTATAATTCCACCTATATAATAAGGTAACCCACACG
>JAOAAI010000146.1 GCA_026418955.1 Candidatus Goldiibacteriota bacterium
AATCTATAGTGTTCAATCTAGCAAGCGGTCCTACTCTATACCATCCTTTCTCAGGTCCTAATTGTTTTAAAAAAGGAAATTTCATATAACTCCAAGAACGCACTTCTTCTCTTATATATTCAAGATAATCTTGATAATCAACATCATTCAGTATCTTTTTTCCATTTGCATCAACTGCACGTAAAACACCATGATAAAGGTCAAGCGCTCCATCTTTCCTGACAAGTGATAAATGGTTTGATGGAAACTTTGAAAAATTATCTATGAAATCTTTATTCTTTTTATAATAATTCTTAAAAAAATCAATAGCGCCTTGAGCCCAAGTAATCATCATATCTGCATTAAATGGATTAGGACCTTTTAATAATTCATCTCGTTCTTTTATAGATAAATTTTTATTTATTCCTCCAGGTATTGCCCCTGTGCCGTGAATTTTTTTTCCAGCTGTTCTTAAAATAACTTCTTGTCCAAATTTTCTCATCAAAACAGCCTGAATAGCTAAATCTTTATTTTCAATTGCAATATTTACTACGTTTCTCTTTTCAGGTAAAGCATCATAACCAAATAGTAAATCAGGAGATGCAAGATAAAAAAAATGTAATGAATGTGATTGAAATATTTGACCATAATGCATAAGACGGCGCATTTTTTCTCCAACAGGTGTTAATCCATCTCCAGTTCCAGCACCAACTATTACGTCCATTGCTTTTGCTGCTGCAAGATGATGTGAAACAGGACATATTCCGCATAATCTCTGCACAAGAACAGGAGCTTCCCAATATGGTCTACCTAAAACAAAACGTTCAAAGCCTCTAAATTCAACAATATGAAATCTTGTCTGAGTTACATTATTATTATCATCCAATTGTATTGTTACTTTTCCATGACCTTCCACACGTGTGACTGGTTCAATTATTAACTTTTTGGACATAAATATACTCCTTTATTTTTAGTCATATTTAAATACTTCATATGGTATCAATAATTCATTACCGGTTACAAGTGCATATAATGCATTCCATATAAGATCCGCTCTTGGTGGACATCCTGGTAAAAAATAATCTATTTTTACAATTTCATGGCATGGATATACTTTATTTAAAATTTTAGGAATATCAGGATCACAAGGTATTATTTTTTGTGAATTTACATCTTTTACAGTCGGTCCATTTATATATGCTTCTTCAAGACATTCCTTTAATGGTATACCATTACGCATAGCAGGAAGTCCACCCATTATTGCACATTCGCCGAGAGAAATCAAAATATCACAATTTTTTCTAAACTCCCTTAAAACATGAATATTTTCATCATTGCAACAACCACCTTCAATAATTCCTATATCGCAATGTTTTGTAAATTTTTTAATATCATTTATTGGCGACTTGTTAAATTCTACAAGTTCAATCAAATTTATAATTCTTTCATCAATATCAAGGAATGACATATGACATCCAAAACATCCTGCAAGAGAAGTAGTAGCAATAATTTTTTTATTTTTAGTCATCTTTTACTCCTATTCTATTATTTATTGATTTTCTATTTCACTGCCTATAATATTATAGTCGTATTTTCTTTTACCAATAGGTGTAATAAAACCTCTTTCTTTCACAAGAATAGCGCCAACTGGACATATATTCATTGCTTGTTCTGCTAATTCATCTGAAATATTTTTTGATGTTTCTGGATCAATATTTATCTCAAGATATTGACCACGTCTCCCATATGCAAATATTGTTTTTCCATCATTGTTTTTTATACCCCTTATACATCTTTTACACAGTATACAACGATTATGATCTTTTATTAATTTTGGATGCCATGATTCTACCGAACGTTCTGGAAAAAAATATGGAAATCTTGAAACTGCAATTTTATATCTATATGCAAGTGCTTGTAATTCGCAATTGCCACTTCGTTCACATGAAGGACAGAAATGATTGCCTTCTGAAAATAGTAATTCTATAACTGCTTTTCTAAAATCTTCTAGCTCAGGAGTTGATGTTTTAATATCCATATTTTCTGTAACCTTTGTTGTACATGCAGTTGCAGGTCTATTATTAATTAAAACTGTACATATTCTGCAAGAACCTTTTGGAGGTATTCCTGGATAATTACATAAAGTAGGAATATAAATATCATTTTCTTTTGCGGCTTCTATTAATTGTTTGCCTTCTTCTGATAAACATATCTTACCATCTATAATGAATTTAACAAAGGTAGACATAAATATATTCTCCTTTTACTTTTTATTAAAAATTTCAACATACTCTTTTACTGCTTCATTTTCATTAAAACTATAAAAATTTTCAGAATTATTTTTAACACTTTCCTCAAATATAAACTTAAAATTTTTTATTGCAGTGATTGTAGGATTGGTTGCTGTCTGACCCAAACCACATCTATTGTTTTTCATAAAAACTGCCCATTTTTGTAAATTTTCAATATCTGAACTTCTACCTTCACCACGAACAATTTTTTCTATAATATTTTTATATATAACGGTTAAAACTCTACAAGGTACACATGAACCACATGATTCTTCCATAAAAAATTTTTGGAAATTTAATACAACATCTTTAATAAGATTTCTTTTTTTTCCAATAATAATTAAAGAACCACCTGTTGCAAGATCTTCATATGCTAAAATTCTATTAAATTCTTTTTCAGAAATACAACTACCAGAAGGTCCACCAACTTGAACAGCCAACACTTCATGAGTTTTTGCACCAGCTTTTCTTAAAATATCATTTACAGAAAAGCCCCATTCAACTTCATATATACCAGGTCTTTCACAATCTCCAGAAACACTTAAAACCTTTGTTCCCCTTGATTCTTTGGTTCCCATTCTATTATACCATTCAGCTCCATTTAAAATTATTTTAACAGCAGTACAAAATGTTTCTACATTATTAACAACCGTCGGTCTATTTAAATATCCGCTTTCAACTGGGAAAGGTGGTCTATCTCTTGGTTCACCACGTTTTCCCTCTGCAGATTCTATTAACGCAGATTCTTCTCCACATACATATGCACCGGCTCCACATTGTATTCTTATATCAAAATCAAATCCTTTTTTACCTCCTATAAATTTACCTAGTAAACCATCATCGCGCATCTCTTGTAAGACATGTTCAAGATATTCTCTCATATATCTATATTCATTTCTTAAATAAAGAATTCCATATTTTGCTCCAACCGCATAGCCGGCAATAATCATACCTTCAAAAACAAGCTTAGGTAATTCTGTTAAAATAACTCTATCTTTAAATGTGCCTGGCTCTCCTTCATCAGCATTACAAAAAATATATTTAATATCACCTTGTGCTTTTCTAGCTATTTCCCATTTTAAACCTGTAGGAAATCCTGCCCCACCTCTACCACGTAAATAAGATTTCTTTATTTCTTCAATAATATCAGTAGAACTTAATTCTTTAACAACTTTTTTAATAGCATCGCCTGGAGTATAATCTGAAAAAATAACAGCTCCTCTTTCCTGTATATTATTATTCACAAGTGATCTCATTAAATAATGCGAGTTATTTCCTTCTCCATATTTATTTCCTTTTATGTCTTCTATTGATTTTCCTTCTTTCATCATTTTAATTATTTTTCTAGCTTTTTCCGGAGTTAGTGATGGAAAAGGCTGCTCATTAATAAGAGCAGCAGGTTCCTGATCGCTCATACCAATGCAAGCTGTTTCAAAAAGTCCAATAAGCCCATCAGGTGTAACTTGTCCAAATTTAATTCCTGCTTCCTCTTCAAATACTTTTTTTACTTCCTCTTTTCCATAAAAATTAGAAACAACACTATCATTTAAATATATAGTATATTTTCCTTTGGGCTCACGATGAAAAAAATGATAAAAACTTAATGTTTGAATTATTTCTACTGTTGGTATGTCAAGTGCTTTTGAAATCTGTTCAATTGTCCAATCAGATATGTAACCAAGTTCTGTTTGAATATCAAGTAAAATATCCATGAGCCTTGTTTCATCTCCATTATATTTTTTTATTACAGCATTAATTGTATTTCCCATGTTTAACTCCTTTTAATCATAAGTGATTTTATCACAAACCATATTATTTATAAAATGGCAATATTGTTCTTGGTAAAAGATTATTTACATAAGCTAAAAAAAATCCATAATTTATTACAGGTATATTTAATTCATTTAAAATTTTTAATCTTGATAAAATTTTATTTCTTGTAACCATACAACCACCACACATTATAACAAGAGAGTATTTTTTTAACTCTTCTTTATTAGGTAACTCTTTATAAAAATCAAAAGTTACATCTTTATTAATTTTTGATTTAAATAAATTAGGTATTTTTACTGTTCCTATATCATCAGGTTGTCTATGATGAGTACAGGATTCATTTATTAATATTTTTGAACCCGACTTAATATTTTTTAAATATTTAATTGATTTTAAAAATAAATTAAAATCTCCTTTTTTTCTCGCAAATAATATAGAAAAAGAAGTTAAAGGTTGATCTTCAGGAATTGATTTCTTTACGATTTCAAATGCTTGACTATCAGTTATAACAAGTTTTGGTCTTTTTTTAAGTGAATAATAAATGTCTAATTGATTTTCTTTTGCTATCAACACAGAACAATTTTTATCCAGAGCATCTCTTATTGTTTCAACTTGCGGTAAAATTAATCTACCTTTTGGAGCAGCAGAATCTATTGGCACAACAAGGAATAAAAGATCTCCATCATCAACAAGACCATCCAAAGGTTTTATCTCTTTTTCAATATCATTTGAAATAGCAATTATCTTTTCTCGTAATTTTTTGATTGTTTCTTTATCATTATTATTTACAATGATAGTATTATAATTTTTAAAATAATCTAATTTATTTTGATTATGTTTAAAATCTGAAAAAGTAAAAACAATTAAAATTTTTTTGTTTAATTTTAAAATTTTATTTAAAAATTCTTTTTCAATTTTTATGATATCTTCATTAATTTTAGTTACAAAAATTATGATATCTGCAATTTCTAACTGATTATATGTTTTATCAATTCGTTTTTGACCTAATTCACCAATATCATCAATACCTGCAGTATCAACAAAAACTACAGGACCTAAATTTCCCATCTCCATTGATTTTATAACAGGATCCGTAGTAGTGCCTGGTGTGTTAGAAACAATTGCTATATTATTCTCTATAATTGAATTAAATAAACTTGATTTACCTGCATTACGTAATCCAGTTATAACTATTCTCAATTGTTCTGCTATTGGGGTATTAACAAGAGACATAATATACACCTTCTTTTTGTAAAATATAATTTAATGATGGACCTTGTTCTAAACTTATTTTTCTATTAATTTTTATTAATTTTTTTCTTAAACAATTTATGCAATGTGAAAAATCTTCATTAATACATATTTTATTTGGATACAATAAATAATTCTTTTTATATTCTTTTGGTGTTATATTAGGCATCAATACATTTGCTCCAGCTTTTAACAATTTTTCTCTTCCTAATTTTTCTATTGTGCCAGATGCAGTAGTAGCTGGAATATTTGAAAAAGGTAAAATTATTCTAAGTATTGCTGTTAGTTTTTTAATTTTATTGAGTTTTGGATGTGAAAAATTTCCAAGTGGAGTGTCTGGATTTGGTATAAATGGTCCTATTCCAATCATATCTAGTTTTAAGTCGTAACATAATTTTAAATTTTTTATTAGAATTTCATCTGTTTCATATGGTAACCCCACCATAAAACCTGAACCGGTTTCAAAATTTAATTCTTTGAGATTATATAACATATCTATTCTTTTTTTTAAACTTAAAC
>JAOAAI010000147.1 GCA_026418955.1 Candidatus Goldiibacteriota bacterium
ATTATAGCATATCAATCTTTAATGTCCAGTTGTAACGATATTTACCAAAATGTGATAGTGCTGTTATTATAGCATATCAATCTTTAATGTCCAGTTGTAACGCAAGCGGGACAAAGTTTGTCATCCAGAATTATTATAGCATATCAATCTTTAATGTCCAGTTGTAACTTGTTTATATTTTAAATAAAAAACATTTAAATTATAGCATATCAATCTTTAATGTCCAGTTGTAACTTTAGTTGTTTGGGTTTATTTGCCTTCGGGATTATAGCATATCAATCTTTAATGTCCAGTTGTAACTTTTCTGCTCTATACGGAGCACAAATATATTATAGCATATCAATCTTTAATGTCCAGTTGTAACTATTGAATAAAACTACCAACTTCATCTCCGTTTAAGGTCAGCATGCAGTAGGGTTATGATTCCATGGCACCACCTACTCTTCCCTGCACCATTTCGCTTCATGGCTCTGCCAATAGATTTCTTAAAGATAAAATCCCAATAAAACCTGCAGATTAACCTTTTTTATTTGATTTTAATTTACACATACTATCAGCAGTATGTTGTTAACGGAAATTTATCTGAAATAAGAGATTATAATCTAAAAATTTGAAGTTGCACAAAATTTAAAGGCCATACTCCTTTATCCTATAAAGCAGTGTCCGCCTACTTACACCCAAAAGTTCCGCAGCTTTTGTCCTGTTACCACCTGTTTTCTGCAACGCTTCCTTTATCAGTTCTATTTCTTTTTTAATTTTTTCTTGTTCTGCTTTATCAAATAATGTATCATCTCCCGTTAAAACCTTCTCTTCTCTTTTTATATATTTTTTTAATATATCAGCATCTATCTCATTTTTACTCTCAAGAATTATAATTTTTTGAATAACATTTTCAAGTTCCCTTATATTTCCTGGCCATTTATATTCTTTAATAAAATTTATTGCATCATCGGTGAATTTTTTTAATTCAAAATTAAACTGCGAAGAATATTTTTTATTAAAAAAATCAATAAAAGGCAAAATATCCTCCACCCTCTCCCTTAGCGGTGGCAAATAAAATTCTATAATATTTAATCTAAAATATAGGTCTTCCCTAAATTTTTTGTCTTTTATTGCTTTTTTAATGTCAATATTTGTTGCACCAATTATTCTTATATCTACTTTTCTGGGTTTTATATCTCCCAATCTTGTTATCTCTTTATCCTGTATTGCACTTAACAACTTTGCTTGTAAATCAATATTTAAATCACCAATTTCATCAAGAAACAAAGTGCCGCCAGAAGCAATTTCAAACTTCCCGGGTTTATCAATCATAGCACCGGTGAAGGCACCTTTCACATAACCGAATAATTCTGCCTCTATCAGATTTTCTGGAATTGCAGCACAGTTAACTTTTATAAATGGAGATTTTCTATTGCAAAGATTGTGAACTGCATTTGCAAGCAGTCCTTTACCCGTTCCGGTTTCTCCTATTATGAGCATATTTGCATTTGCCCTGGCTACTCTGGATAAATTTTCTTTTATGGAAATTATTGCAGAATTTTTTGAATTAAAAAAAACTTCTTCAATATCTGAATCAAATAAAATATCTTTATCTGTTTTTTTACTCTCATCTAAAGCCTTTTTGATTGTCATAATAAGTTCCACTTCATTGAACGGTTTTGATATGAAATCGTAAACACCGTTTTTTATTGCATTCACTGCTGTTTCTATGGTTCCATAAGCAGTTAATATGATAAAAGGAATATTGTATTTTTTTATCCTTTCATACAACTTAAGACCATCCATCACCGGCATATTTATATCTGAAATTATCAGATCCAGATTCTCATTTTCTACAATTTCCAGTGCCTTTGCCCCATTTTCCGCCTGAAAAATATCTTTATAACCATTCTTTATTAAAATCTGCATTAAAACCTTTCTTATATTTTCTTCATCATCAACTATTAAAATTTTATGCATTTTATTCTCCTGTTGTTTATAATGGTAAAGATACAATTACCTCAGTAAAACTCTTTCCATCACTGTTTATAAGTAAAACACCATTGTGTGCTTCTATTATTTTATTAGAAATCGCAAGCCCGAGTCCAGAACCTCTTTGTTTTGTGGTGAAAAAAGGTGTCTTTATCTTTGTGAGTATTGTGGATTCAATACCACAGCCATTATCTCGTATCATTACTTCTATAAAATTGTTTTTCTTTTTCATCTCTATTCTTATATAAGGGTCTTTTACCAACTCCAACGCGTCAATTGAATTTTTCATCACATTGAAAAATACCTGTTTTAATTTATCTTCATCTGCGGTTATATTTATTATTTCTTCAAAAATAAATTCAATTTTTATATCCCTTAATTTTTTTACAACCTTTATTGTATCATCTATTATTTTATTCAAATTCACCAATGTTTTATTTAATTTCAACTCCTTTGAAAATTCCCGCCAGGAATCAAGTATTTTAAGTAGTCGTTGTGTTTCCTGTTTTATTATTTCAATATTTTCCTTTTCTTTTTCATCTTTACCGGTTAAAAGCTGGGCAGCGCCCCATAAAGATGCCAATGGATTTTTAATCTCATGAGCTATCTGATGGGACATAAGATCCGTCCTTTTTTCATTTTCTTTTTCAATCAATTTAACCCTTAAAAGATATATTCTTATATAAAAAGAAATGGTCTCTACTATTTCTTTAAGCAAATCTATCTCTTCTGCCAGAAAAGAAATATCAGCTGTCTGTTTTCTGCCCACCAGAACCCCCGCAATATTTGATAAAAAAACTAAAATATCACAGTTAAATTTATTCAATACTTCTTTTGATAATTTATCCTTCGCCTCATATTTTAAAATCATGTTGGTTTTTAAACCTTCCTGATGCTCAACATACTCATAAAAAGCCCCGGGCATCGTATCCCATTTTTTTAAAAAATAATTTCCACTTTTTAAATAAATTCCTATTTCCATCTCCATTTTTTCTTTTAAAAAATTTAAAAGATTTTTTATTGCATCTTCATCATCAATTGTCAATAATTTTATCTGGTCAAATTCTTCTTTTATCTTCTCAATTTCTAGTTTACTGCTGAATTTTTCAAAAAAAAGATAACCCAGTTTTAAAAGATATTTTGAGAAATATATGATAAAAAGAGTGAAAACAACAAAAGAAAAAAACATAAATCGCTTATCATGATAAAATAACATATCAACTAATAAATAAAATCCACTTAGCAACAATGCTATCAATGTGTATGCAAAAAAATTTTTTAATATAAAATCCGCATTGAATAATCTGTATCTGAATATTGCATAAAATATAATCAAAGCATAAAATAAATTTGCAACATTACCGCAATACCACAGATCATGCAATCCAAGCCCGCCTGTGAAATCAAGTGTGCCTCCTATGAATATAACCAGAAAAGCTATGACGAGATAAGTTATCTTGATTCTTTCCTGTTTGAATTTTATTTTTCTTCTTTCTTTGAGAATAAACAAAAAAGCCAAAAATAAAAAAAGAAAAACATAAATAAAAAAATACAATCTGTATTGATAGGAATTAAATAGAACAAAAAAATGCCCATTTAAAAAGGATAAAAAGATAAATATAAAATTTATAAAACAAAAAAAGACCGAGAGTATAAGATTTATTTTTATGAATCTTGATTTGTCAGCTTTCAATATCGTTGCAATAAATAGAAAAACAAAAATAGGAATGAAATCAATAAAAAAATAACTCAATCTTTCAAAAATAAAAGTGCCATAAATTATTCTTAATGCAATTGAAAGATTCCACAACCCCAGCAATAAACTTAAAATGAAAAAATATATATTTACTTTTTCTCTTCCCCTGGTCAAGGAGAGAAACCCCAGTATAAAATTTATTGCAGCAATTGTTAAGACAAATGAAATTATCATAATCATAATTTTACACTCCATTTAAAAAAATTCAATATTTTTTATACTTGTAAAAAAAAATTCAGGGTGGCTTTTGCCACCCTGAAAACCATACAACCCTCCCTTTTTTATTTTCATCGTTAGATTCTAACAGAAAACATCATCCCCATTATTGGAAAATCAAGTCCATGTTGACCATCATTTTCTATGATTTTTTGTTTTTTCAAACTTTCAGAGTAAGATACAGTGGGCTGAGTACCTATGGGGACCAAAATAACATCAAATCCTATTGTTTTATTGATAATTATCCCAACTTTTGTTAAAAGTCCTGCATGTCCACCTATTATCAGGTCATAATAACCACCAGCGCTCAATTTGATATCAAATGGTTTAAGTGGCACGGTTACAGCAAATTCAATCTCAGGCATCAGATCATAAAATCCGATTGACCAAGAGAAATCCAGAGCACTGATTGATTTTTTATAGATACTCTCATACGCGACAAAAATAATAGGTAAGGTATATTTTGCTGCTGAGATCGGAAGTTTCTCAACCATTGCACCGCCACCCACTATCCAAAAATATGTTCTGCCTTCTCTTGCTGTATATTCATCATTTTCAATTTCTGGTGCTGGCACGGTTACTGCCTTTTTGTAGTAATAACCTTCCTGCGAATAAACATTTTGCATCATAGAGCCGCAAACTAAAACAAGTGCAACCAAAACTACTTTAAGAAATAGATTTGTGTTTTTCATTTTACTTACCTCCTTTTAAAATTTTTTTGCAAATAAACTGAAACTCAAATCGCTTTTACCCATTAAAATCGCATTCTGAAAGAGTTGCAATCTGCTGTTTATGGCTGATGTTTCTGTAAAAACCGATAAAATATCAAGTCCGGTCATAATACCCAGTCCTATCCATGACCACATTTTTATCTCTGTTTCCTTGCTCTCACTTAAAAGAGCGGCACAGATAGCAATTGACTTGGTGGCTGTGAAAAAACTTCCCATTACTGGTTTGTTAATTAAAAAATTCCCGGAGAAACACGGGATTATAGAAGCATATGACATTAAAAATGGGTCTTTTAATGTGCTCTTTATCATGTAATCTTTTGCCCATATCCCTATTGGCTTGTTTGAAGTGACATATTCGCTATAAACAGACTCAAGCCCGAGTAATTCCCATGAATAAATGTTTCTTAAATCACCGTGTTTGGCTATGAACTTATAAAGGTCAAGATCACAGTAAACATTTACATAGCAAAAACCTTTCTCTACCCCATGTTCACCAATTTTACTCAAATATAAAATTTCCTGTTCAATTTGTGGGTCAATGTTAAATTTATATTCAAAAAAATTACCAACATTGGTTATTAAATTTCTTCTAGCATTTGAAAGCGCTTCTTTTGCAGCTTCTTTTACATTTTTCCCTTCAACTTCGGCATAGCCAGTGGCATTTATTCTGTATGTTCTGTTTATAGCACCTGTTGCGCATCCCGTCATTAAAATCAAACCAAAAAGAGATATAACAATAAAATATCTCATCTTTTTTCACCCCCTTCCTCTTTTTTTTGTAATTTTATAGAGTATTGATAAACCATCAAAGCTTCTTTGTCTTTTCCCATTTTCTTTAAAGTATTTGCTATTTTTTTATAAATAAAAGAATGTTCATATAAAGAAAGGGCATTATCATAAAATATCAAAGCTCTTTCATAATATTTATTTGCATATGCAGTATCACCCATGCTCACCAAGCGTCTTGCCTTTTCCATTTTTTCCGCCTTTTCTTCTTCCATCAGATAATGCAAACTACATCCACCCAGTAAAGAAATCATGAAAATCATCATCACAATTATTCTTACTATTTTGATTATTTTCATTTCACTCACCTCCATTTTGAATTCACATATAAATGACACAAAAGCCGTGCCAGAAAAAAACTAATATTTTTATCCTTTTTTATGTTAAAACTGTGCAAATCTTTGCACGGTTTAAAACAATATTCTGCGCACAACAAATATCTAAAAAATAAAAATCAAATAAGGATTAATAGGTATAGATTATTAATAGATATGAATAGTTTTTAAGCAATCCATCTTTATCTAAAAATTTAAATTGACAAACCCTGTTTTAGGTGTTATAAATATAAAGTTAATTTTACTTAAATCATATATCAATTTAACTTATTTAATTAAGGAG
>JAOAAI010000152.1 GCA_026418955.1 Candidatus Goldiibacteriota bacterium
TCCTTTCATATGCATTATAATGACAGGTTTTTTGAATTTAAGAATTACTTCTATCATTTTTTCATTTCTTAATCCTGTTATATCATTTATAATATCTACCCCATTTTTTATAGCTTCAACTGCAACTTCAGGATAAAAAGTATCTATTGAAATGATAATTGACGGCGGTAGTATTTCTCTGAGTTTTTTTATAACGGGCATTACTCTCTCTAATTCTATTTCTACTGGCACAGGTTTAGAGTATGGTCTTGTTGATTGCCCTCCTACATCAATCCATTTTACTCCATCACCTACCATTTCAACAGCTCTTTTTATGGCATTGTCAACTTTTAAATATAATCCACCATCAGAAAATGAATCTGGTGTTATATTTAATATTCCACAAACTATTTTATCTTGAAATTGTATCATGTGTAGTAAAAATTGGTTTTGGTTCAAATATTTCTTTTACTTTTTGTTCCCTGTGTTGCTCAATAGCTGATTTAACCTTTTTTACTGATTCAATTGCTCTTTTTTTAACATCATCATCATAATCATTGAGTGCAGGAGTAAGAAGTTCTATAGTTTCTTTGTCAATAAAATCTCCCATAACTTCACATGCTTTTATCTTTACCTCTCTATCATAATTTTTCAGACCATGTGCTATTAAATAGAGTGAAAGTTTTGATTTCTCTTTTGATAACATTTCAATGATTTTTAATTTTATTGATGTTTCAGTTTCTGTATCTAAAGCATTTTTAATAATTTTTGGAGTATCTTTATCCTTTAGTTGCCATAGAAGTTCTATGGCTGAAAATCTGATGTTTTCATTTGTATCATATACTAATTTTTTCAAAGTTATGATGGTAGTTTTTGAAAGCTGCAACATATATTCATTAGTTATATAATCTGGAAGCTTTGGTTCAATCTTTTTAATTTCTTCTTTTTTTAATGTTTCTATTTTTTTTTGTTCTACTTCTTTATTTTTTTTCTGTTGAAAATAGAAATATATACTTGTTATAAAAATTAATATTAATAAAAGATTTCTCATAACAGTTCTCCAGCATTTTTGATATTATATTTAAACTTTTTTATGTCAAATTCAATTATAGAATTATGAGGAACTTTTTCCCATTTCCCCTTATCAAGTGGTTCGCTTGATATTGTAAACTCATCTTTATTAAATCTTAAAGCATAGTTACCATATTCCCAATTTTCAGTCATAATTGAAAAAGTTTCTTTCTTTAATTTAAAATCACATAGAGCATAAAATTTTTCACTATTAGTTAAAAAAATATTTAAACCTGTGTATGGTTCATCAAATTGTCTATATTCTTTTTTTACAGATATCCATACTGTGTGTATTTCTCTTCTTGCTGCTAAAATTGCTTGCTTTATATCTCCATAAGCATCAATATTTTTTATTACATGCCAGAATAAAACCTCACTATCATTTATTCCTTTTACAAATTTTTTATATTTACCAAGATTTTCATATATCTCATCTACAATATTTAAAGTGCCGTTGTGTGTAAATATAATATCAGAAATGGAAAATGGTTGAGTGTTTTCATATGAAATTAATTTGTTAAATTCTATTTTTTTTGGATTTGAGGCTTTACGTGCGTGAACTATGAAGAAATTATTTTCTATTTTTTGTATTTTATTTTTAATTAGGTTTAATTCTTGATAGATTGGATTTATACTTTTAAATATCTCTATTTTTTCCCCTTTAATATATCCAAATCCCCAGCCGTCTTTTTGAAGTCTATTTTTATTAAATTGAGACTGCTTTACCAACGATTTTTCTGATTCTATTAAATAGTCAAGCAGTTTCTGAGTAGGTATAATTTTTTTTGAAGAAATAAAAAACATTCTACACATAATTAAAGTTTATCAAAAAAA
>JAOAAI010000157.1 GCA_026418955.1 Candidatus Goldiibacteriota bacterium
TTCATAAATATTTTCCATTGTAACATTTATATTCAATCCAGCATATAAATCAGCAAATGGAGAATTATTGCCTACAATTTCTGATAATTTTTTTCCGTAAGCAAGTGTAATATTTATATCTGATGCTCTTGCTATATCTTCGGTAAGAATATATTGACCTGTAACTGGATTTTCATCAGTTATTTTTATCTCCCCAGCTAAAAACGTTCCATAAATACCAAATGTCCCAACACCTATAACAGGAATGGCATATGCTATATATTCATAATTTACATCCACTAGCCATACAGAATGGAGCAAACATGCCTGCTGTCTTCTAAGTTGCGCAAGTCCTGCTGGATTCCAGTAAACAGCATTAACATCATCTGCAATACCGGTAAATGCCTCACCCATGCCTGCCTGCCTTGCGCCTTGAGATATTTTTAGAAAATTAAAACTTGTTTCACCAGCACCAAAAAGAAATGAAAAGGTTAAAAAGAATATTATAATGAATAAATTTACCTTTTTCATTTATTCCTCCTATTTATTTAATTCCCTTATTATTTTATAATTATATTTTAACAAAAAAATTTAAAAAAATCAACTACATTTATACGTTTTAAGAATTTTTATATACTAAATTTTTAAAGATTTTATTATTTTTTTGTTTAATTTTTTTAAATAAATTATTTAAACGAATAAAAATAAAACGGTTTAGTTAATTAAATATAATAATCAAAACTTATAAAAATTTTTTAGCATAAATTTTTGATATTTTACCAGATATTCTCAATTTTTATTTTTTTTAAATAATTTAAACTTTCATAATCATTAAAATCAAATTTTATAGGTGTAATTGTTATAAAACCTCTTTTAAGTGCCTCTGCATCTGTGTTTATCCTAGTACTATTTTTTTTCTTGCCTATGACATGATTAAAATACAAAATATTATTCTTTTTTTTCATTTTATAAAATTCCTGATATTCTATATCACCAAGTTTTATAATCTTTATTCCTTTTATCATCTTCTCTTTTAAATATGGTATATTAATATTTAAAAGCGTTTTATTTTTTATCTTTATTTTTTTATTTATTATCATTTCTATTATTTTATGAATTACTTTTCTTGCAAATGAAAAATCATCAGGTTCAAAATTATCAATAGAAAATGAAACAGATGGAATTTTCATACGAGCTCCTTCAGCTGCAGCTCCTATTGTTCCAGAATATAAAACAAACTGACATATATTAGGTCCATGATTTGTTCCAGATATAAGCAAATCTGGTTTTCTTTTTGCTAGTTTTAACAATGCAATTTTTGCGCAATCAGCAGGTGTTCCATAAACACCATATGCATAAATATCTTCAAATTTTACTTTTTTAACTTTTATTTCATCCCATACAGTCAAAGAATGTGAAGCACCACTTTTCTCAGACATCGGTGCCACAACAAGAATTTCTGCAATATCTTTTATTGCCAAATAAAGATTTTTTAATCCCTTTGAATTTATACCATCATCGTTTGTGAGTATTATATATTTTTTTCTTTTATCTGTTTTCATTTTT
>JAOAAI010000164.1 GCA_026418955.1 Candidatus Goldiibacteriota bacterium
ATTCCATTCTAAAGCTTTTTTATCACATATTATCAAACAAGTTCCACATTCTAAGCAGGCTTCATATGCAAAGTCCATTCGTTCTTTTTCAGAATTCCATTGGTAGCATCGAGCAGGACAGACAAAGGTACATGCTTTATGTAAACAGTCTTTGCATAATTCACTATTTAATAAAATGTGAGAAGCACTATCAAATTTATAATTTACTAAATCAAAAATATCGTCTATTATCAAATAACTGATTTTCCTCCTTTCAAAATATCATAAAAAAAATTCTTCATAGATATAGATTCTTTAATAACATCCCATGCTGTTTTTCCTAAACTTTTTTTAGGTTTTCCATCTGATTTATATATTTGTTCAAAAATTTTTCCTATAATTTTAGGGTAAACTGAATAAAGTCTATCGTTGTGCATTATTTCTACCATTTTATTAAATGTTTTCATGTCTTTAAGTATGAAACTTTCTTTTAGTCGTTCTTCATAAGCTTTGAGAGTTTTTATAGAGAAATCACCTTTATTTAAAGCTTCTATTGCTGTCTCTGCTGCTAAAAAGCCTGAAGTTATAGCTAAATTCATCCCTTCCTGATTTAATCCATTTGTATAGCAAAAACCAGCTGCGTCTCCAGCAATTAATAATCCATTTGTGTATAACTTTTGGATTCCTTTATAACCGTTTTCTGGAAGGAGATGAGCAGAATATTCTATTAATTTTGCACCTTTAAGCAGCTTTCTCATATATGGGTTGCTTAAAAATTTTTGAAGAATTTCATATGGTGGCAAACAACTCTTTTTTAATGAGTCTAAATGAAAAACAAGTCCAACAGAAATAGTTTCCAATTGAGTATAAAGAAAAGCCCCACCTCTAACCCCCTCTGTACATCCTAAGAATTCTTGAGTAGCTCCTTGTTTATTAACAATATTAAATCTTTCATTTAAAATTGATTCATCTAATTTGAATAATACCTTTAGACCTAAACCCATCTCTGAAGGTTTTGGAAGTTTAGAAATACCTATTTTTTTTGATAAAGGCGATAGAACACCGTCACATAAAAGTATCAATGGTGCTCTTACTTCATCTTGCTCTGCTTTTATTCCAACTACTTTATTATCATGTACAATAAGTTCATCTACTAAACAACTTGTTATTAATTTTGCGCCAGATTTAAAAGCAATATCAGCATACCATCTATCAAAATTAGGTCGAAAAAGAGTATAACCATTATATGGAGGCAAATTAAAATTTTCTGACTCAAACGTAAAAGTAAAAATATTATTGCCATCCATTATATTTAAAGTTCTTTTTGTTACGAATCTTTCTAAAGGTGCTAAATTTATAAAATCAGGAATTAAAAGTTCTAATATTGGACAATAGGGAAGCATGCCACCAAACATATTTTTTTCTCCAGGAAAGGAACTTCTCTCAACTATCAGCACATTTAGACCTTTTTGTGCCATTTTTATAGCGGCAGTTGTGCCAGCTGGGCCGGCACCAACTATTATAGCATCAAACCCCTTCATATTTTTTACCCATAAAATGTTTTAAATGCTCTATAAGTTTTGGCAATAATTTATTTAGATCACAAACAAACCCTATGTCAGAAATATTAAAAATTGGTGCACGAGGATCTCGATTTACAGAAATAATGTTTTTAGATTTTTGAATCCCTGCAACATGATGAGGTGAACCCGATATTCCAAGAGCAAGATAGCTATCAGGAGAAATAGTTTTCCCTGTTTGCCCTATCATCCTATTTTTTGGAAGTATACCTTCATCTACAACTGGCCTTGTTGTTCCTATTGATGCCTCTAATAAGTCAGAAAGTTCCTCGGCCATTGAAAATAATTCTTTAGTAGCGCACCCTGCACCAATACCTATAATCCGTTCTGCAAATGAAATATCAACAGTTTTGAAATTTGGATGGATTATACTTAAAGTTTTTGCTGATAAATTCTTTTTTTGTATATTTGAAGGATGTAAATTAATAATTTCTAAATGAATTCCGCTATTTGTTTCTTTTATCTCTAAATTATCCAATCTTAATGTAATAATCTCTTTCTTATCTTTTGTGTAGTATAACTCTTGTTCAAATTGATCTCCATAAATACTTCTAACAAAAAATAATTTTTCATTCTTAATTCTTATATCGACACAGTCTGTAATTGCTACTGTATTTAAGTTAAACGCTGTATTAATAGCAATATTTTTCCCAGATTCAGTATGAGCAAATATTAAAATTTTTAATGGTAATGGTTGAATTATATATGCTAATATTTCAGATATAATTTCATAATCATAATTACTAAAAATCTGGTTTTCGAGTTTATATAGTTTTGAAACACCAAATTTTTCTAAAAAATGCTTATCAATTACTTTAACACCCATATAAATTGCTGAAAGGTTTGTTTTTAATTTTTCAGCAATTCTATAACCCTCTGTTAATATTTTTGCATTTATTTCATTTTCATCTGTGTTATCATTATCTAAAAAAACAAATACTTCTTTAGCACTATTCATATTTTTCTTCCCACCATATAACCTTCATAAATTGCCATATCAACTTTTCTCGGTGCAACACAATCACCAACTCTATAAATTTCTTCAACTTTGTTTTTCAAAGAAAAATATAGTTTGTCTTCGACTTCGTTACCCATTGCCATTACAATTGTATCGAAATCAGAAAATATTAATTGTTCATTTGTGTATACATTTATTCCATACACTACTTTATCTTTTATTTCAATTATAGCTATATCAGAAGTAAATTTAGCTCCTTTTTGTAAAAGTCTTTGTCGAGACATATATAAATCCTGTGTAGGACCGAGTTCAGTACCTACAAATAAAGAAGGAGTAACAATATTTACAAATTTACCGAGTTCAACAAGATATTCAGCTGTACTTGTTGCTTGATGATGTCCATCATAATCTATAAATAAAATCCTTTCACCAATATCTGCCTCTCCTTTTAGTATTTGCCAAACGTTAAAAACTCTATTATTATTTTCAGACCCTGGTATAGGAGAACGTTTTGGCTTAGAGCCCGTAGCTATTATTACTGCATCCGGTTTCTCTTTTAAAATAAACTCTGGAGTTATTAATTGATTAAGGACAACCGGAACTTTCAATTTCTTTAATTGTGCAACTTCATTTCTTATAATAACACCAAATTCTTCCCTTCCTGCACCTTTCATTGCAATAGCAACCTGACCTCCAAGATGATCTTCTTTTTCAAAAAGCGTAACATTGTGCCCTCTGATAGTTGCAATTTTAGCCGCCCACATACCAGATGGACCGCCACCTACTACTATTATTCTTTTTCTCCATTTTGTCTTGGGTAAGTTTAACTCATCTTCATTTTTTTCGTTTCCAACAAAAGGATTTTGCGCACAACCAATAGGTCTGTTTAATCCAACACGTCCGTAACAGTTTTGGTTATCTGCTATGCAATATCTAATTTCTTCTAATTTTCCTTCTTTTGCTTTTATTGCTAAATTAGGGTCACATATTTGAGCCCTTACCATTCCAATCATATCCGCTTGTCCATTTGCTAATATTTTCTCAGCAATTATTGGATCATTAATTCTTCCTGTTGCAAAGACAGGAATATTTACAACTTCTTTTATAGAAGATGATAACGGGACAGCATATGCTAATGGTATATGCATTGTCCCACCAACAAGATAAAGGTTATAAAATGTCCCTAATGTAAGATCAATAAAATCTATTGTCCCAGTTGCTTCTAAAACTTTTGCAATTTCCTGCGCATCTTTTATAGTTAAACCACCCCACGGTAACATTTCATCTGCACAAAGTCTAATTCCAAGGGTAAAGTCATCGCCTATTACTTTTCTTACTTCACTTAAAAGTTCTCTTGGAAATCTCATACGATTTTCAAAGCTACCACCATACTCATCGGTTCGAAAGTTTGTCAAAGGTGACATAAACTGCCTTACGAGGGAACTATGACCGAACTGTAATTCAATACCATCAAATCCACCTTCTCTAACATGGATTGCACACTTGCAAAAATATTCAATCACTTCTTGAATATCTTCAATTTCCATTTCTTTTGGTGTTTCTCTAAAAAGCACATCAGGGATTGCTGACGGTGCCCAAACAGGAAGCCTTGAATATGCTCCACTACATTGTTGACCATTATGATTTAACTGTGCAAAAATTTTCGTCTCATACTCATGAACAGCTCGGGTTATCTTTTTATACCAAGGAATCACCTCTGGTTTAAAAGCCTCTATAAGTTTTTCATAAGCTCTATCTGTAGGATGCACTGATTGTTCTTCTGTTATTATCAAGCCCGTTCCCCCTCTGGCTCTTGTTGAATAATAATAAATATGTTTTTCAGATGGAAGGCAATCTACTGCAAAGTTTGTAAGATGTGCCGAAAAAGATATTCTGTTTGGTACCACTATCTTTCCAATTTTTAAAGGTGAAAAAAGATATTTAAATTGTGTAGACATTATTTGTTACCTCTTTATCATGTTTTTCCGATTTATTATTTCTAATTGATTTTATGCACTCTGGATCTGAACAATAAACCGAATTGGTTAAAAAAAACGCTACGGCTGGACATCCACCATGACAAATATTAAAACGCTCACAGTTTTCGCAAGATTGAATTCTTAAGCGTCTTAATTTTTTAAATATATATGAATTATCCCAAATAAATTTTAAAGAATTTTCTAAAATATTTCCTGCCTTGAAATACTTGTCTTGTAAAAAAGCACAGGGGTACACAGAGCCGTCTGGTTGTACACTACATGTCAATTTTGCAGCACCACAAATATTTAATCCTAATTTACTTCTCTCCTCTGAAGTAATAGAAAAAAATGAATCTCCTGTTAAAACATCTTTATATGCATTTAAAAAAAATACAAGCTCTTCCAATTGTTGTTTACTTAAACGATATTCTTGCCATACTTTTTTTGCATTACCTGAGGGTCTAAATCTAGAAAGTCTTGTCTTTATCCCGTATCGTCTACCAATATTATATATTTCTGGTATTTCCATAAAGTTTATACTTGTAACTACTGTGTTTGTGCTCATATTAGACGATGGGAAACCGTTATTTAAAAGCAATTCAATTCCAGAAATTATCCTTTTAAATGTGTTTTTGCCTCTTATCAGATCATTAGTTCTTTCTGTTGCTCCATCCAAGCTTACTTGAATGTAAAGGTCTTTAATTTGTATTAAGTTATCTACGATTGTTTTATTTAAAATAATGGCATTTGTGCTAATACAAGCAGTAATATTTTTTGATTGAACATAATAAAGTATATCAATAAAATCTTCACGTAAAAATGGCTCACCGCCACCAAAATTGATTTGAAAAACTTGAAGTTTGCTTAGTTCATCTATTATCACCTTACATTGTTCAAAAGTAAGCTCATAAGTACAAAGTTCTTGTAAATCAAATGATAAACAATGGGTGCAATTAAGATTGCATTTTTTTGTAATCTCCCATGTTATATTAACAGGGGCTGATAATAATTCACTATAATGAATCATTTATTTCGGTGATAAATCCTTTTTCCCTTAAAGATGTTATAACAGCTTTGATATTTTTTTTAAAAAAATCTTCTTTTGAGATAAAGATTAAAATCTTCTTATTTTCAGTATTAGGTGTTAAAATTTTAATAATATCTTTTGATTTCACAAAAGTCATTTTTGTACTTTTACTATTATAAAAAAGTAAACCAAAGTTTTCTTTTCTTACTTTAATATAATCTAAAATTGCAAAATATATATTTTCTTTATTAAGATTTATCATTTTTTAAACTTTCATAATCAATATACACCACATATTCCATCAATCACGAGATCTTCAACTTCTATTTCTTCTATTTCTAAATGTTTTTTTTGGTCATATGCAGTTTTTTCTTCTTGAAAGCCGATATTAATATTTTCTTTTTTTTCATTTTTTTTCTCATCAATCATCTTTCGTATCCTCCATGTAATAATTGTTTTTTATTGTCTACATTCTTTATTTATTGCATCTTCATTTCTTTAATGGTTGCAGTAGCATCATCACTTGGAAATGCCACTGCAACCATTTAAAATTTAACCATTTAAAAAATCATATGTCAAAACTTTCCTTTCAATCTCATCATCAGACTTTTTTCAACATGATTCATTTATAATCTTCTGCTTTTACATCATAGATTTCATTATTTTTCGTATATCATCTGCATTAATATCTCTCGGGTTTGCTTCCCTAGAAAGGTCGTTTAATGCCCACTTAACTGTATGCTCTACATCTGCATCTGTAAAATTAAATTGTTTTAGCGAAATATCTGTAATGCCTACATCATTTCTTAATCTCTCCATTTCTTCTAATGCTTTATCCGCTGCCTGCACTTTTGTCATACCTTTTGTATCAACTCCAAAAGCTACAGCAATTTCTGCAAATTTATCTGGGCAAGCAACCATATTAAACTTTTCAACTGGGATCATCATAATTGCATTTGTATATCCGTGATGCGCATCTCTAAGCACCGAAACCATATGAGCAAGACCATGAACCATACCCATGCCACCACCCATATTATAACTCATTGAAGCTATTGTTTGTGCCCATGCCAGATTTTCGATGGCTTTATCATTCCATGGATTTGCATAAGCCTCTCGGAGATTTTCGGCAATCAACTTTATTGCTCTAATACTTGTTGCATAAGCTACAGGAAAATTGAGTCTCCCAATAAAGGGTTCAATTGCATGGCATAATGCATCCATACCACTCCAAGCGACCAAATGATTTGGCTGAAGCCTCATAAATAAAGGTTCATCTATCCCTACTGAAGGAGCAACACCCGGAACTACACAAATAAGTTTATAAGTCCAATCAGAATCATTTATAATCGCAAAAGCTGTACCATGTGCTCCTGTTCCAGTTGTTGTATTTATTGCTACTTGTGGTATGTTTACGACTTTAAATTTTGGAATTTGTGTAGTATAATGTGGATCAAGAACTGCTGCAAATTTTTTAAGGTCAGTATTCTCACCTTCATTAGTTAAGCAAATACGAATACCTTTACCGGCATCATGAGCACTTCCACCACCTATACTCACTATTCCATTACATTTAGCTTCTTTATAAACTTTTGCCCCTTCCTTTACTTCATAATCTTTAGGATTGGATGTAACTTTATCAAAGATTGTGTATGCTACTCCTGCAGCCTTTAAAACATTACAAACTTCTTCAACTATCCCAGTTCCTTTTAAACCCGTTGTAACAATAAGGGCATGAGTTATACCATAAATATTGCATTCAATTCCGGCCATTTCATATGCACCATAGCCTACTATAAGTCTTGAATGTTGATG
>JAOAAI010000021.1 GCA_026418955.1 Candidatus Goldiibacteriota bacterium
AGATAAAATAACAGATAAAAAATTTATCCGAAAAGCTATATCACCTAATGGTAAAAATGTTGCAATTTTTCCAAAAAGTAAAAAAATAGGATAACCAGGTGGATGTCCAATACTTAAATTATATGCAGCTGATGCAATTTCGCCACTATCACCGAGATTTATAGTAGGTGGAATTATATATATAAAAATTATAATTGATATGATTGATAGAAAAAATAAAATATATTTCATTGATAATGCTTACCTATTGACTGTCTAAAAATTTCTATATTTTTTTTAATTTTTTCTTTATATTTGGCATCGGGAATTATTTTATAAAATTCATCAAACCATGCAACCCCTTCATCAAAATTATATTGTAAATAAATCTTCATTAAAATATCTAGAGCTTTAATATCATACGGATTTAAATAAACCATTTTTTTTAAATATTTTATTGTTAAATTAATATCATTTAATTGTCCAAAGGCAACACGAATAATTTCTGTGAGAGTAGCAGGACTTTTTCCAGATAATTTATCAATAAACTCAATAAATTTATATGCTTTTTCTTTATCACCTAATTTTATTAAATATTCTGTTTTTGCTATAAAATATTTTGAAATAAAATCTTTGTAGAAAAGATCTAAGTTTTTATTTCTAAAAAAATCTCGGAGAGTGTATAATTTTAGCAAATTCTGTGTGTTGTTAATAGGTTTTTTTTCTGTAAAAATTTTAAATAAAATACCGTATGGGGTAGAACTGATATTATTTTCTTTATCTTCAAAATAATCAGTAAAATAAACAATATCTGAATTATTAAAAATAAATTTTATCTCTGTTTTTCTCATCTGTTTTTTATCTGAATTTTTTTCATAAATTGAAATATCTAAAACTGCATAATCTCTGTCATAAACTTTTAAATTTTTAAATTTTTTTTGAATATTTTTTATATATAGTATATTAAAACTAGGGCAATCATTCCTTGAAAATAATATATCGGTTTCTTTTAATGTTTTCATTATATTCATTGGATGATCATATCCTAAAAATTTTTGTGAATGATTATTTGATTCATAATTGTTAAACATCATTATAACAGGAATTATTAATATAATAATGGCCAGGAATATAATATTCAAATTTAATTTCTTATTGAATAAATCAAAAATATAAAATAATCCATATGCTGAAATAAAAATTGCTAATAAATCATTGATTAAATAAAAACCTCTACTTATATATAAAGAAATTGTTGCTAAGGAACTTAAATTAAATCCAGCTGATGTCTCTATTCCATATATAAGTGAAATTGTATTTAAAATAAAAAAAAGAATTACTACAAAAAAAATATTTTTATTTTTAACAAATAAATAATAAATACCGAAAAGAAAAAATAAAACCAAAATATTATAATTTTTAATAAATTGAATAAAATAATTATTCAATCTAAATAACAAAACAGAAAATGAAAATTTATTATCTGACCAGTAACGTTTTCTAATTATATGCTCAAAAACTTCTTGAAATTTATTTATGCCCGCCCAATCAAGAACAGGGTCTGCTTTTGCTCTAATAAATAAATATATGTAAGATGTAAAAAATGAAAAAATAATAAAAAATAATAATTTTAATATTGGCAACTTTTCTGTATATTTTCTAAAAAAATAAATATTTAAAAAAATCAGTAATAAAGTAAATAATAGTGCTGAATTATGTGCTGGCACCAGGAAACCAGTCAAGTATAAAGAGAGATAACAAAATTTAGCTTTTTTTGATTTATAAAAAATAAAAAATGAATAAAATGCAAGTAAAATCAATACCTGTGTAAAAATATATATGCCACCTTTTGCATTTATTGCATTAAACCATACCGTTTCAGATATTACATAAAATAAAGCAATTATTATAGAAATAATTGAAATTATTTCTTTTCTTTCACTATTTGAAATAATTTCAATAAATATTTTTGAATTTAAAAATATAAGTAAAAAAGTAAATATAACAAAGACAGTTGCAAATAAATTCATTCTGAAAGCAATATCTGCAAGTGGAATAAATGTAAAAATTTTTCCAGTAAGAATATATAATGGGTAACCAGGAGGATGTCCTATACCCAAAGTGTATGCAGCTACCACAATCTCGCCAGAGTCACCTAAATAAATTGTTGGTGGAATAGTTTTTAAAAATAAAAAAAATATTAAAATTGAAATAATAAAAATGAAATATTTCATAAACCACACCACATTCATTGTTTTTTGGTAGAATTTATCAACTCTTCTGCTGATTTAATTGAGGCTTCTGTTATTTTCTCACCACTTATTAATCTTGCAATTTCTTTTATTTTATCATTTTTACCAAGTTCTTTTATATTTGTTTCTGTTTTATTATCTATAATTATTTTTTCAACGCAAAAATGTTTATCAGAGTAACTAGCTATTTGTGGAAGATGTGTTATGCATATTATCTGTTTTTTCTTGGAAATTGCATATAATTTTGCACCAACATCAGAGGCAATTTTACCTGAAACACCAATATCTATTTCATCAAAAACCATAACAGGAATAACATCTGTTTCAGATAGTATATTTTTTATTGCAAGCATTATTCTGGATATTTCACCACCAGAAGCTATTTTTACAAGTGGTTTTACTTCTTCCCCTGGATTTAAAGATATTAAAAATTCAACATTATCAATTCCATTATCTGAAATTCTTATTTTTTTATTATTATATTCAAAAAAAAGATCGTCATCTATAGGTTCTTTATATGTTATATTTATTTTAAAAATAGCTTTTGAAATACCAAGTTCTTTTAATTCATTTTCTATTCTTTTTGATAGTTCAATGGCCTTTTCCCTTCTTATTTCTGATAACTTAATTGATAAATTTATCAATTCTTTTAAAATTTTGTTTTTTTCCTCTTCTTTTTGTTTTATTAATTCTTCATTCAGTTCAATCTGTTCTTTTTCTTTTTCTAGTTCCTTAGAATATGAAAGTAATTCAGAAAAATTATTTTTTTTAAATTTTCTCATTAAATCTTCTATTAATTCTATCCGACTTTCTATCTTATTAAGATAATTTTTATCAAAATCAATGCCATTTAAATAATTTATAAAAAATTCTTTTATCTCTCTCACTTTAATTATGGTTTCTTCAATAAGAAATTTATATTCTTTTGTGATTTTGCTATCATATTTTTCAAGTTCTATTATATTTTTTTCAGCTTTTATAAGTAAATCAAGTGCACCTTCACCTTCTATATCAATAGATGAAGGCATCAATGATATGATTATATTATTTACAATATTTTTTATTGTTTCAGTATTTCCCTGTTTTATTCTTTCTGTTATTAAATTTTCATATTCATCTGG
>JAOAAI010000029.1 GCA_026418955.1 Candidatus Goldiibacteriota bacterium
ACGTGACAAAAAGTCAGAGTATTTAAATAAACCTAAGGACTGGGCTTTAACTGGCGCAAAAGGAAGACCAGGCAGAAAAATATTTTCTTTGATGATGAAGCCAGGCGTTCTTGAAAAACATAATTTTCATTTAAAAGAAAAATATGATTTGATAACACAAAAAGAAAAAAAATACGAAGAATATCATCTTGATGAAAAGGCAGAGTATTTAATAGTTGCATTTGGCACAGTTGCAAGAATTTCAAAAAATATTGTAAAAAAAGATAATAATATTAAATTATTTAGGCCAATAACTTTGTGGCCATTCCCTTATCAGGAACTAAAAGAATATGCAAAGAATGTTAAAAAGGTTTTTGTTTTTGAAATGAATTTAGGACAGATGGTTGAAGATGTTAAACTGGCACTTGAAGGAACAAAACAAATTGAATTTTATGGTAGACCAGGTGGTGGTGTGCCAACATCAGAAGAATTATATAAATTTATACAGGAGAAAATTAAATAATGCAAAAGGAAAGATTCGCATATAAAAGACCCAGAGCCTTAACTGATACGGTTTTTTCATATTGTCCTGGATGTGGACACAGTACTGTTCATAAACTAATAGCTGAGATTGTTGATGAACTTGGTATAAGGGAAAAGACAATAGGCGTTGCGCCTGTCGGTTGCGCTGTTTTTGCCTATGATTTTTTTGATTTTGATGTTACAGAAGCTGCACATGGCAGAGCAGCGGCAGTAGCAACAGCAATTAAAAGGGTAAATCCTGATAATATTGTTTTTTCATATCAGGGTGATGGCGATTTAGCATCAATTGGTATGGCAGAAACAATACATACAGCAAACAGGGGAGAAAATATTACTGTTATATTTATAAATAATACAAATTATGGTATGACAGGTGGTCAACTTGCTCCAACAACATTAATTGAGCAAGTCACTACAACTTCACCTTATGGAAGAGATATAAAAACTTATGGCTATCCTATAAAGGTTTTAGAACTTCTTGCACCATTGCAAGGAGTCAAATACTTAGAACGCGTAAAAGTGACAGATGCAGCTTCTGTAATCAAAGCAAAAAAAGCAATAAAGAAAGCATTTATAAATCAAATTACAAATATTGGTTTTTCAATGGTTGAGGTTCTTTGCTCATGTCCTACAAACTGGAGGAAAGAACCTGTTGAATCAAATAAATGGATAGATGAAACAATATCCGAATATTTTAAAATAGGCTTAATAAAAGATACTCAATAATATTATGAGGACAAATTTTATGGAAGAAAGGATAATTATAGCAGGTAGTGGTGGTCAGGGTGTTTTAACACTAGGTTTATTTTTATGCAATGTTGCCATAGCAGATTATAAAAATGTTACATGGCTTCCATCTTATGGTGCTGAAAAGCGTGGTGGTTTTTCTTTCTGTAATGTAATAATATCAGATGATGAAATTTTTTCACCTGTTGTTGATAAACCAACTACACTGATAATTTTTGATCAACGCGCTTATGATACATATAAAAACAAAATAGAAGAAAATACATTG
>JAOAAI010000044.1 GCA_026418955.1 Candidatus Goldiibacteriota bacterium
AATCAAATACTAAAATTTTATCATTTAATTTTAATTCATTAATTAATTTTTTCAATTCAGTTAATTCATCACCATTGTCACAAACAATTCTATAATTTTTTATGATATTTGAATAATCTGGATGTTTTGTGATTAGATTATATAAACCTAATACTGTATCGATTATATTTCTATTCTTTAATGTTCCAACATATAACAAATATATTTCATCAAAATTTCTTTTTATGAATTTTATTTTATGAGGAATAACTGGGACAATCTTAACATTTTTATTTTTTATTTCTAACTTTCTAAGGAGCGATTCACTTATTATGGAAAGTTTATCAAAAAATTTTGATTCAAATTTCAAAAGTTTATTTGCAAGATATTTCTTTAATGAACCTTTAAAGATACTTCCTGTTCTAATGTCCAGAATAAACTTTTTTTTAGGAAAAATAAGTTTTAAAATACTACATCCATAAAAATAAAAAACATAAATAATTTCATATCTATTTAACGTTTTAATAATTGTAATAAAAAACTTAATATTATTTAATAACTTGCTTTTTGAGAAAGACACTTCAATTAATTCATAATAATCACTAACTAAAGAATAATTTTTTTTACCTTCATTATAACCCAAATAGCAAAAATATATATTATTTTCTAATAAAATATTGAATAAAGACACACTATTATAATTATAACCGAACTGTGATTTTGAGATTATTAAAATGTTCTTATTAAGCTTTTTCATATATTACATATTGTCAGATTGTTTTTTTAATGAATGCTTTTTTAGGGAAAATATTATTCCAAAAAATAAGAAGATAAACAACTGATAATTTTCTTCGCGCAAAAATGTTATTTTATACTGGTCTATTAAAAATATTAATAAAGCTACTAATATAGATATTGCAACATTTTTAATGTAAAAATTAGAATTTTTTATTGTACTAATTATTATTTTTATCATTCTTCCTATAAATATAACGAACAAGGAAAATCCTAAGATTCCAAAGGAAAATAATATGTGAATGTACAATGAGTGTGGATCGGAATCAGTGAGATTAATTCGACTTTGCCTAAAATATCCATTCCCTAAAATTGGATTTTTGAAGAATTCTTCAAGATAAAGTAACCAAATCCATTCTCGATTATCAATAATTCCACTATAAATTTTAATATTTTGAATTCTAAAAATTATATTGTTTATTTGTTCCTCTGCATAGAAAGATAAAATAGAAATAGCAATTGCAATAACTAAATATATTGGAATTAATCTGAAACTATGTTTCTTCATTGAAATTGTGTAAATGCCTAAAAATAATAAGAAACCAAATGAAAGCAAAAATATCATGCTTCTGCTACCACTATAAAGAATACCAAGAGACAAAATTATAGTTATCAAAATTTTAATTGGCGTAATTTTTTCATTGAGAAATTTACTAATTAAAATTAAAAAAGAAATAGAAAGAAACTCTGTTGTTAACTCATAATCAGCAATTAAAGATCTTGCTCTTATTACCCCATCTGTTAAGATAAAAGACGTATATGAGCTAGTTTTTTGAGAAAGAAAATATTTTTGTACATCAAAAATTTGGGGTAAATTTGCACTTAGTATTGTTACAAATGAGTTAAAAGTTCCTAAAATTATTATATAATTTAAAAGAAAATTAAAATGAATGTTACTTTTTGAAGAAAAAAAATAAATCATAATCATAAACAATATATTCGTAAACATAGAAAATCCTCTCCTAATACTCGAAATTTTTGCTTCAGTTGGAGTTGAGAAATAAGATATAATCAATAATAAAATTATAATAAATAATATTAATCTGAATTCTTTTTCTATAATTTTGTTTTTTTCAATAAAAAAGAATATAGAGCTAATAAAAACTAAAAGATTTGATAATGTACCTATATCATTTCCACCAATATTTATATATATTGGAAAGAAAATAGAGACTAAAACTAGAATAAAAGTTAGCTCTGTTTTATTGCTGAAAAACAATAGAATAAAAGTAAAAAAAATAAGAAATAATAAAATAAAAATACCGCCCAAAAGATTATTTAAATAAATAAAAAATGGGAGGGATAAAACTAAAATTATTAAATAGGACTGAAATTTTGATTTTAATGAAAAGGTATTTTCCATAGTAAAAATTCAATAACCATATAAATATTAAAGCAAAATAAACTTAAAATAAATGTATGTTTTATACTTAATTTTAATATATTTCTTAAATATATATCTAAAAAAAAGAAACGAATAAATAATAAAATAGTATATGTTAGAGCATAAATATATAAATCATTATTTTTATTTATATATGTTATTATCGTGAAAATTAAAATGAAAATCAAAGAACTAATGAAATTAAACTTTAAATACTTTTTTTCTTGCTTTATAGTCACAAAATAATTGGAATGAATAATTTGATTGAAAGCTTCAAAACAAAATGATAAATAAAATAAAGGTACTAAATTTATAGAATAAAAATAATTTTTATAAAAATAAAGTATTATAAGGAATATAAATGGTAAAGTAATTATACCAAACAAAAAAAAAACATTAAAGTATAACTAATTTTTGTATAAAAATTAACCTTAAATTTATAATCATTAGAATTTATATTAGGAAATAAGAATGATTTTAACGATTGCACAAATTCTTTAAAGATAATGAAGAATATATTTGGAAAAATATAAATCCCAAATTGATCATTATTTAATCTAATGCTTAAAAAAATTTTATCAATATTACTATTAAAAATTGATATTAAATTGCCTAGTAGTATTATTAAACCAAATTTTATTTTTCTAAATTCAGTATTAAAAGAAAATGAAGAAACTCTATAGGATTCAAAAAGTCCTAAATCTTTACTTTCAAAAATTAAAATAAATAAATATGATAAACATAATGATAATAAAAGGTTGAATGTATTAAAATTAAAAATATATGATAATAATAAAAATAATGAATATAATAGAACTCTTTTTAATCTTATTGAATTTATTTTTTTAAATAATTTTTTAGAGTTATAAAAAACTTCTATTAATGAATATAGATTACTAAAAATTATCAATAAAAACAAAATAAATACATCAAAAAAATAATAAGCAGATAATAGTCCAATAAAAAACAAGGAGATCGATAACGTTAATAATAATTGAAAATTATGTTTAAAGTCTTCTAATCCTAAGTTTGATGAATATTCAGAAAATTTGCAATAAACATAATCTATTATTCCAAATGAAAATACACCTGAAAAAGAAAATAAAACCATCAATTTTCTATAATAACCAAAATCACTTATACTTAAATATTTTGGGATTAAGAAGTTAATAATTATTGTTATAAATAATACTATGATATTAACAGAAACATAAGAATAAAATCCACTAAATAAGTGTTTGTAAAATTTTATATCTATTCTTCTCATAATAAGTTATAATTTTCTTTTCTTTTATTTTTATAACAAAACTATTATCATCATTCAACAAGATATGTTAAAACATTAAAATTTATTTTTATTTTTTAGTAAAACCATTCAATAATTATTACATTTTTATATATTCATTAATCTTTAGAATTCATACTACGCAACTTAAATTAAAATAAATATATAAAATGGATTAATTTTTTAAAAAAATAATTATTAATTATTTTTTTGTTATTATTGGAAATATTTTAATCTTTGTTTTAATATAAATAATTATTTAGTGTTTCTTATTAACTAGAAAATGAAGTACTTAACTAAATTAAAATAGTATTTGTTAAATCAAAAAAATTACAAGGATTGAATAGTTTTAGATGAATTCAAAATATTAAATAATGAAAAACTAACTGATTCTAAAGAATGTTCTTGTATAATATTTTTATTTATAATATTATCAGTAAATATATTATTATTAAGTAAATATTTAATTTTTTCAACAAATTCAAATTTTGAATTAACAATCAAAGCATTTTTATTATTGATCAACTCGTAACTTTCATTTACAGCTATAATGATTTTATTTAATTGTAACGAGTCATTTATTAATCCCCAGCATAAATTTTGAGATGGAACGAAAGTAAACAGAGATTTTTCTATTATTGATTCAATATATTCATTTCCAACTTTTGGTAGGTACTTAATTCTTTGATTAAACTTCTTCTTTAATCTAAAGAACCTATTATTTGAAAAATGGTCAAAAAATGGCCCTATAATAACGAAATTTAACTCCGTTAAATTGGATAACGCATAATCGATAAATTCAAACAATATTTTTGAGTCCTTAAACTTGCTTATTGACCCTATATAAATACCATAGATTTCTGGTAAACTGATATTTAAAGACTGTCGTTTTTCTCTTTTAGATATTGGCCAAGGCAAATAAAAAAAATTTTTATTATTAACAAAAACTTTTTCTTTGGGGTTGGAGGTTATAATTATATCAAACTTATTCTCTAAATATTTTCTAAATAAAAAATTTATAAATTTTTGAATTCCCAATTTTATATAAATTTTTTTCCCTCTTGGCAAAAAACTTTCTGAGAAAAAAAATTCCGTATGTAATATTGTAATACAATTAAAGTATCTGGCTAACTTTAATGAAATATTTTTATTAATATGAACCGCACAAAAAACTAAATCTACACTTCCGATTTTTTTTATTATTGGCATTAAATTGCTAATTTTTATTTTTTTCATTCTAAATATGGTAATATTACCATATTTTTCAACCCCTTCTTTAGATTCAAAATTTTTGTAATAATCTACAGTATTTGTTATAACAATTAGATTAACTTCAAATAATTGTGTTATTTTCAGCCAGACATTAGCCATTTCATTAATACCAATATTGAATGCAGGATAGATAGCTATTATGTTTTTCATATTATTTAATTCGAGGTCGATTGACAATTATCTTTTAATTTTTCATCAAAGTAAAATAAACTAAGTAAAATATTAGAAATTATCTGAATATTTCCTTGTTACTTAAATAATAATTTACTGTTCTTTTTAACCCTTCACTAAACTCTATAAAATTATAGAATTTTAATATATTTTTTAATAACTCAATATTTGCTAAAATATGTTTTATTTCACCCTTTCTTTCATGAAGATAAATCGGTTGAATATTCTTTTTGAAAAGTTTGTTTAAGTAGTGTACAACTTGATTTATAGATGTTTGAACATTAGCCCCACAATTAACAATTAAAGAGGATTTACAAGATACGTTAGCTGCTAAAATATTTATTTTAACTATATCTTCAACATACGTAAAGCATCTAGTTTGTAAACCATCTCCATATATAACTGGCCTTTCATTTTTAACAAATGCTTTTATAAATTTTGGAATTACTGCACTATATGGACTATTTGGGTCTTGTTTAGGACCGAAAACATTAAAATATCTCAAGGAAATAGTTTCTATACCATATAAATTATTAAAAACATTCATATAGTATTCGCAGCTAAGTTTAGAA
>JAOAAI010000063.1 GCA_026418955.1 Candidatus Goldiibacteriota bacterium
TGGCAGGGGAGATTTTTATAAAGAAATAAAAGAACTGGTAAAAAATTATACCGGTATAGAACCATCAAAAAAGATGCTTGGTGATGAAATCATACAGGATGATTTTAAATTGATGCATGGCAATGGTGAAGATTTTGATGAGAAAGAAAGTTATGATGTTTGTTTATTAAAAGAGGTCCTAGATCATTGCTATGATCCAAATAAGGTTATAAAAAATTGTTTTGATGCATTAAAAAAAGATGGTATTATAATAATTACTTTAACAAATAAAAATGCTTATTATAAACTAATTTTCAAAAAAATGGCAGAAAAACTTCAGCAAGAACACAGGGACCATCTACACAATTTTTCTCCCATGGAAGTAATTGATATGATGAAAAATTGGGGTTTTGTTATAGAAGAAAACATTTCAATGAATTATTTAAAACTTCCTGGCTTTTTAGAAAAATTTTTAAGTAAATTTCCATCTGGATTTATTAACAAACTATATGATTTGTCTGATGGCATAGGTAAGATTTTTTTAAAAGATAAAGGTGGGAGTTTTATATTAATAGGTAGAAAAGAACCAAAAAGAGAAGAGATATGAAAATAGGTATTGATGCGAGAATAATTTTCAGGCGTGGGGTAGGTAGATATATATCCAATCTTATAAAAAATATACTTGAAATTGACAGAGAAAATAAATATTTCATATATCTTGCTGAGAATTCTATTTTATATGAATATTTTGATTTTAAAAATTGTTTTTTCAAAAGATTGAATACAGCAAATGGTTTTTTTTATGAACAGTTTTATTTACCAAAGGCAGCTGCTACTGATGGTGTAGATATTTTGCATTGCACGGATAATACGGCACCGTTTTTATATCCTTTTTATAGAGGTAAAATTGTAGTAACAATTCATGACACTATGCATATAAGAGATTTGAAATCAGCTATAGCCCGACCGACTTTAAAGCAGATATTAATTGATAGGTATAAAAAATTAGGAGTTCCTGCATCAGCCAAAAAAGCAGATACGATAATAACTGTTTCAAATTATTCAAAAACAGATATTATAAAAAATTTAAAGATTGACGAGAAAAAAATAAAAGTAATAAAAGAGGGGGTTGATAAAAAATTTAAGGTAATAAATAACAAAAATATGATAAGTAAAGTGTTGCAAAAATATTCAATCACAAAACCATATATTTTAACAACAGGGGCTGCTGATGTGAGAAAAAACACTATTAGAGCAATAGAAGCATTTAATATTTTTAATAATTTAACAGAATATAAATACCAAATGGTAATCACTTCAATAAATCCTAAAGAACTTGAAACAACCAATATAATTCAAAAGATTAGAGAGTTAAATCTTGAAAAATATATTGTTTTAACTGGATATGTGCCAGATGATGATCTTGTCACGCTTTATAATGGTGCTTTGTTTTTTCTATTTCCTTCCATCTGGGAGGGTTTTGGTCTGCAGGTTTTAGAAGCATTTGCCTGTGGATTGCCTGTTATTGCATCCAGTATAACATCAATAAAAGAAGTTGCAGAAGATGCTGCTTTGTATATAGATCCGTTTTCGGTAGAAGATATTGTCCGCGGGATGATAGAACTGGAAAAGAGTGAGTCTAAGATGCAAACACTTATAGCAAAGGGTTTTAAACAGGTTGAAAAGTTTTCATGGGAGACAAATGCGAGAGAAACATTAGAGGTATATAAAGAATTGTATATGAGGATGAGAGATGAATAAAAAAAGTTTAATATTTTTTTCAATAATTATTTTTATTGGAATATTTTTAAGATTATTTAAAATCAGTGCACAAAATGTATGGATTGATGAATACATATCAGGAATTTATGCCAATGAAAGTAATATTTTTAAAGTTTTTTTAAGCTCTTTTGTGAATGATGTCCATCCACCACTTTTTTATATTTTTACACATTTTGTTGTTAAGTTGTTCGGTAATTCAGAGTTTACTTTGAGATTTATATCTGTTTTATTTGGAATAATAAATATTTTTATAGTTTATAAAATTGCGCGTTCTTTTTTTTCCGAAGAGATTGCATTTATTACTTTGATT
>JAOAAI010000090.1 GCA_026418955.1 Candidatus Goldiibacteriota bacterium
CTATTAAATTATATGTAATAGTTATCACCTCGCTTTTTTATTATTTTTTTAAGGATTGCCTTTAAGTAGGCAATCCTTTTATTATTTATTATACCTAATTTTACTATTTTTGCTTAACCATCATGTGCCTGTACTTTTCCACAATTTACAATAATTTTTCTTGACAATTAAGTATAATTTTTATATTATAGTCATTTGCAATTCTTAATAAAATTTAATAAAAGGAGTTTAAAATATGTCTACTTTTATGGCTAAAAAAGAAGAAATACAAAGAAAATGGTATCTTATAGATGCAAAGGATAAAATTTTAGGTAGGCTTTGTACAAAGATAGCTAGTATTTTACGTGGAAAAACAAAACCGATTTTCACGCCTCATGTTGATACTGGTGATTATGTTGTTGTAATTAATGCTGATAAAGTCAAATTAACAGGTAAAAAATCAGAAAAAAAGATATACAGAAGGCATACATTCTATCCTGGTGGTTTAAAAGAAATGAAATTTTCTGAAATGCAAAAAAAACATCCTAAACGTGTCATAGAACTTGCTGTGCGTGGTATGTTGCCGAAGGGGAAACTGGGAGACAAAATATTTAAAAAACTAAAAATTTTTACTGGAGAAACACATAATATAACCGGTAAGAAACTTGAAATTTTAAATTAAAACAAAAAATCAAAAGTTTAAAAGGAGGAGAAGTTGGAAAATACAGTTTATGCCACAGGCAGAAGAAAAGAAGCTGTTGCAAAAGTTTGGATAAAACCTGGTAGTGGTAATATTGTTGTCAATGATATGGAAGCAAAAAAGTATTTTGATAGAGATTTTAATGTCTATCATATGCTCCAACCAATGGAGGCAACATCAACAAAGGATAAATACGATGTTATTATAAAAGTTTTAGGTGGGGGTAAAACAGGGCAAGCCGGTGCAGCACGATTAGGGATTGCAAGAGCACTCGCAAAAATAGATCCAAATTTAAAAGCCACTCTTTCAAAAGGTGGATTTTTAAGACGTGATCCAAGAATGGTTGAGAGAAAGAAATACGGAAGAATGAAAGCGAGGAGAAGATTCCAATTTTCAAAGAGATAATTTCAACCATTTTTTAATATTAAAAATTTTTTTACTGGAACTTTTATTATTCCTGGGGTGTCATAAACATAACATCGTTGTTTAAAATTAAAATTCTATTCATATTGAAATGTAAGAAAATTATGATATAATAATTAAGTTTTGTATTTATATAATGCAAGGAGGATAATTATTTGATGAGAAAATATTTTATGTTGGTTTTTATATATTTTTTGATGCCTATAATTTTATTTTCTGCAAATATTAATATTGATGAAACGAAAATAATTGACGAAATACAGATAAAGGGACTGGTCACTGTTGATGAAAAAAGTTTTTTGGATATGGTTTCTTATGGAATTGGGATGGCATATTCTAAATATAAAATTAGAGAAGATATTAAGAATTTATATAAATCGGGTAAATTTGAGGATATAAAGGTTTATCTAGAAAAAAAAGACGATAAAAATATTTTAATTTATGAAGTTAAAGAGGCGCCCAGAATTGGAAAAATTATCATAAATGGTAACAAAGATGTTGGAGAAGGTGATATAAAAGGAAAACTAGAAAGTGATGAAGAAAAAAAGAAAGAAGAAGGTGAGGAGCAAAGAAAAGTAAAAGAGATGGAATATTTTGATGAATTTTTATTAAAGCAGGGAATTGAGCGCGTGAAAAAGATGTACAAGGAGAAGAATTTTTACAACGCAAAAATTGATTATTCTTATGAGATATATAAAGATGAAAATAATAAAGGTGAACTTGTAAAGATTCAATTAAATATTGATGAAGGACCTAAATTGAAGGTGAAAAAGATTACAACAATAGGTAACAATGTTTTTTCTTTAGATAAAATAAAAAGTTCCATGGATACAAAAGAAGAGGGTTGGTTTGTTAGTGGTGTTTTTGATGATGAGAAATTTATTGAGGATCTTAAAAAAATTTTAAGATCATATTATCAAGAAGGTTATGTAAAAGCAAAGATAAACAATTATACTTATGGTGAAATTGATATTAATAAAACCAAAATAATAAAAAGTTATGTCAAAATAGATGAGCAAACAAATTCAATCACAATAGAGATACCTATAGATGAAGGCATAAAGTATACAATAAGAGATATAAAAATAGAAGGAAATGAGATTTTTACAACCGAACAACTTCTGGATAAAATAGAAACCAAACCAGATAAAGTATTTGATAAAATTCAGTTTGAAAATGATTTAAATACTATTAGAAATATGTATGCAGGCAAGGGATATATTTTTGCACAAATAAAGGAAACCTATGTTTATGATGATGACCTTGGGAAAGCAGATATTAATTTAAAAATAACAGAAGGAAGTGTGGCTTATATAGATAAAATAAAAATAAGAGGGAATTATGTTACCAAAGATAAGGTTATACGCAGAGAATTATATTTGGAAGAGGGAGAGCCATTTGATGCCAACAAAATCAGAAAAGCGCAAGAGAATATTTATAACCTTGGATTTTTTGACAATGTTTTAATTGATACGGAACAGGTGGATATTGACAGACTGAATTTAATTTTTGAAGTTGTTGAGAGGAAAACAGGAAATATTGGTCTTGGAGCTGGATATTCAACTGTTGAAGGGCTTGTAGGTTATATTCAGTTGACCCAGACTAATCTTTTTGGTGAAGGTAAAGCTTTTCAAGCAGATGTCCAGTTTGGAAATAAGAAAAAAAGTTGGCAATTATCATATAAGGACCCATGGTTTTTTGATACACCCACTTCATTTGGTATTGATTTATGGAACACATTTAAAAATACTGCATATAATAATCAGGGTTATGATCTTGATAGTTATGGTTTTAATCTTACCTTTGGACGTAGATTTGGATTATTCCATAAACTTTATTTAACATATAGATATCAGCAGGATAAATATTCAAATATTAGATCTGATCTTGTCTCTGTAGTTCCTGAAGGCGAGAGTCAAATAAGTAGTTTAACACCTATGTATGTCTACGATTCTCGTGATGATATTTTTGATGCTAGCCGTGGTTTTTATGCCAGCGTAGCATTACAATTTGGTGGTGGACTGCTGGGCGCTGATTATAATTATATAAAAACAGTTGTGGATTTAAGATATTTTATCCCTTCTTTTTGGAAATTTATTTTTGCATTGCATGGTAAAGTAGGTCATGCTACAGGTTATCCATGGAGGGTTGGTAATTCAATTGTACCTGTTACTGAAAAATTTTATGCAGGTGGAACTGATACTGTAAGAGGTTATGAAGAAAGGTCATTAGGTCCAGCTGGAGGTGGTAATTTTTTAATTGTGACCAATTTTGAGTATAAATTAAAAATTGTAGAACGTGTACTTACTGCAGCGATTTTCTATGACAGTGGTAATTGCTGGGCAAATTTTAGTGAAATTGATTTAACCAATCCTTTTTTATACAGTAGTTTAGGTTTCGGTGTCCGTTTAACTGTACCAGGTACAGTTATGGTACTGCGTCTTGACTGGGGATATGCTCTTGACAATAGTATGCCTGGCGGTAAAATACATTTTAATATAGGAAACATTTTTTAAAATAGTTCAATGATAGTTTCAAAATAGTTCTAATATAGTTTCATACAGATTTAAAACTATTTTTAAGAACTATTTTCAAAGATTTTAAAATATTTTATTAATAAAAGGAGGACAATATGAAAAAGATTTTATTAGTAGTTTTTACATTTTTGTTTTTATGTGTATTTGCTTATGCAGAAGAATTGAAAATTGGATATGTAGATATTGAAAAAGTTTTTAATCAATACAGTGGTACAAAGATAGCAAAAGAAAAATTAAAAAAGGACGTTGAAAAAGAACAAAAAGTACTTGAACAAGAAAAAGAAGCGATAAAAAAAGAGCTTGATGAACTTGATAAAAAAAGTTCAATAATGGATAAAAAACAGCTAAGTGCTAAAAAGGAAGAACTACAGAAAAAAGCAGAACAACTTCAAATGAAAACTCTTGAAGTTCAACAAAAACTGCTCACCAGAGAAAAAGAATTAACTTCTAATATAATAGATGAAATAAGGGCTATAATAGCTAAAATAGGTAAGGAAAAGAAATTTGATTATATTTTTGAAAAAACAATGCTTCTTTATGGTGGGGAAGATATAACTTATCTTGTGATAAAAGCAATAAATGAGCAATAATCATGAATTGTGTTTTAACAGTTCAAGAGTTATCAGAAAAAATAAATGGTAAAATAATAGGTAAATCAGATATTAAGATATCAGGGGTTTCGGATTTAGTAAATGCGAAAAATAGCGATGTAAGTTTTATTTTGTCACCGAAATACCTTGAATCTGCCATTTCTTCTGCTGCTCCAGTAATAATTTCTGATTCTCTTGAACATATTCAGGGCAAAACAGTAATAAAAGTTCAAAATGTGAAAATTGCATATATAAAAGCAATAAATATTTTTTATCCACCGGAATCAATAAGGGGTTATATATCAAAAAATTCTTCTATTGCTTTAACTGCAAAACTTGGCATAGATGTTTTTATTGATGATTTTGTAGTTGTAAAAGATAATACTGAAATTGGTGATGGTTCTTATATAGGTGTAGGTTCTTTTATAGGAAAAAGTTGTGTGATTGGTAAAAATGTACGGATTTTTTCAAGAGTTTCTATTTATGATAGAACAATTATTGGTGATAACACGATCATTCATTCTGGAGCTGTTATTGGTTCTGATGGTTTTGGATTTGTTGAAAATAATGGAGAGATCATAAAAATCCCACAGATAGGAAATGTAATAATTGGTAGAAATGTTGAAATAGGAGCAAATACAACAATAGATAGAGCTTCTTTTGGTTCAACTTTTATAGATGATGATGTTAAAATAGATAATTTGGTTCAGATAGCCCATAATGTACGAATTGGCAAGGGCACAATTATTGCTGCACAGACGGGTATTGCAGGTTCAACACAGATTGGTAAATATTGTTTGATAGCTGGTCAAGTTGGTTTTGTTGATCATATTACAATTGGTGATTTTGTAAAAATTGGAGCACAAGCTGGTGTTGCGAAAGATTTACCGGATAGAGCTGAGGTCACTGGCTCTCCAGCAAGACCCATAAAAGAATTAAGAAAAGCAGAAGCATATATGATGAAACTTGAAGAGTTATTTAAAAAGGTAAAAGAAATTTATAATAAATTAAATAAATGAAACAACAAACAATAAAAAAAAGTTTTGAAATTAATGGAATAGGACTTCATCATGGGGGTAAAAATAGAATTATTTTTCATCCTGCAGATGAAAATAGTGGAATTATATTAAATATAAATAACAAAAGCTATAGTTTGCAAATACAAAAAGTAATTTCTACTAATAGAGGAACTGATGTTTGTTTTAATGATTTTAAAATTGCGACTATAGAACATCTTCTTGCTAGTATAAAAGGTCTTGGTATAGATAATGTTGTTCTTGAAATTCATGGTAATGAAGCACCAGTTCTTGATGGTAGTAGCAAAATTTTTTGCAAAAAAATTTTAAAAAATGGTATAATAAAACAAAAAAAAATAAAAAAAATATTTGAAATAAACGAACCGGTCTTGGTAAGTAATAATGATAAACATATTATTGCTATACCTTCTGAAACATTTAAAATATTTTATTTTTCTGACTTTAATTCTTTCGGTATTAAACCTGATTTTTGGGGTGGTACTATTACCCCTGAATTTTTTTTAAAAAAAATTGCACCAGCCAGGACATTTGGATTTAAAGATGAAATAGAAATTTTAAAAAAGAAAGGTCTTATAAAAGGTGCTACATTGAAAAATGCTATTTTAATTGATAGAGGCAGACCTATTAACACAAAACTGCGTTTTAAAAATGAATTAACAAGACATAAGATACTTGATATAATTGGAGACCTTGCCTATATAAACGGCTATTTGAAAATATGCATAATAGCATATAAAACAGGTCATACAGAAAATATAATGATGGTGAAAAAATTGTTATCATCTGTTCGGTAAAACATGTTCTTTAAGCATGTTTGGTAAATATGTTCGCTAAAAATGAATTTTACATTTATGACAAAAATTTTTTATATTTTAATATTCTTAGCAAATATGTTTGTAGAGCATCAGCGAATATCTTATGCGAACATTTTTTTTAAAGGAGGCAACGATGATGGATATAAACAAAATTCAGGAGTATTTGCCACATAGATATCCATTTTTACTAGTAGACAGAGTTCTTGAGATAAAACCTGGAGAAAAAATAATTGCAATAAAAAATGTTACCATGAATGAGTGGTTTTTTCAGGGACATTTTCCGGGAAGACCAGTGATGCCAGGTGTTTTGATTGTTGAGGCAATGGCTCAAGCAGGTGGTATTCTTGTTCTAGAACAAATTAAAGAAGCAAAAGGTAAAGTTATTTATTTCATGACCATAGATGCAGTTAAATTTAGAAAACCTGTTGTGCCCGGAGATACACTCAGATTTGAAATAATACCTATAAAATTAAAAGGAAACATTGCTAAACTTCATGGGGACGCCTATGTGGGAGATGAAAAAGTTGCTGAAGCGGATATGATGGCAATGCTCAGTGAAAAATAGGAAAAGTCATGATACACGAAACCGCACTTGTTTCAAAAAAGGCAAAGATAGGAAATAATGTCCGTATAGGTGCTTTTGCGATTATTGATGATGAGGTTGAAATAGGAGATAATTGTGAGATAGGACCAAAAGTTCACATTTTAAATGGTGTTAAAATTGGAAATAATAATTACATAGGAGAAGGGACTTTAATAGGAAATGATCCACAGGATTTAAAGTTTAAAGGACATAAGACATTTGTTCACATAGGAGATAACAATGTTATCAGGGAATATGTAACCATTCATAAATCAACTACTGAAGGGAAAGCAACAATAATAGGAAATAATAATTTTATTATGACTATGGCACATATTGCACATGATTGTATAATAGGAAATAATATTGTTATAGTTAATTATGCTGGATTGTCTGGACATATTCAGGTTGATGATTATGCTTTTATAAGTGGGTTAACCGCAATACATCAAAATGTTCATATTGGAGGGTATTCTATGATAGGTGGTGGTTTGAGAATTGCTATGGATGTTGCTCCATTTATGCTTGTTGCAGATTATCCAGCAAGAATTATTGGGGTTAATAAGGTTGGTCTTAAAAGAAGAAATTTTTCTGCTGAGAAAATTGAAAACATAGAAAAAATATTTAAAATATTTTTTAGATCAGGTTTACAGTCAAAAGAGGCGATTTCAAAAATAGAGAGTGAAATACCCGCCTCTGAAGAGAGAAATTATTTCATTGATTTTATAAAAAATTCCAAGCGCGGTATTTTAAGATGAAAATAAAAAGAATAGGTCTTATTGCTGGTGGCGGAGAATTGCCTTTTTTATTTTTAAAAAAGGCAAGAGAAAAAAATATTGATGTTGTTTTATTTAGTATACATGGAGAGACAGATAATAGACTTCATAAATTGGTAGAAAAAAAATATGATATAAAACTCACAGCGCTTAGCGATATAATAAAGAGTTGTAAAAAAGAAAAGATAAAAAAAATTATATTACTTGGCTATGTAAGGCATTCAAATCTTATTAAGAATATTAAATTTGATCTTAGAACACTTAAAGTTTTATTACGTGTAAAAGATAAAAGAGCATCGAGTATTTTAAAAAGTGCTATAAAAGAATTAAAAACAGAAGGTATCGATGTCATTGATTCAAGATTTCTTCTTTCAGATATTATATCTGGCACAGGTTTTTTAACAAAAACAAAAGCAATAAAAAAACATCTTGAAGATATTTTTTTTGGTTATAAAATAGCAAAGAAAATTGCAGCTGCCGATATTGGTCAGACCGTGGTAATAAAAAATAAAGTTGTAATATCAGTTGAAGCAATAGAAGGAACGGATGAATGCATAAAACGTGGTGCAAAACTTGCAGGGGCTGGATTTGTTGTTGTAAAAGTTGCAAGACCCAATCAGGATATGAGATTTGATATTCCTGTAATAGGAATAAAAACTATAAAAATTTTGAAAAAATACAATGCTGCTGGTATAGCAATAGAGGCAGGAAAAACATTTTTACTTGATAAGGAAAAATTACTCCGTATAGCGAATAAGAATAAGATTTTTATATATGGAATGTAATATTTAATTAATATTCATTTTTATTGTTCGTTAGTAATGTTTGTAAAATATGTTCGTTAAAGTTAAAGATGTTTGTAAAAGATGATATTACTTTTTCGTATTTATTTTAGAACATCAGTAAATAACATTTTTTGGAGAGAAAATGATTCCAATATCAAAACCCCAGATAGGAGAAGAAGAGATAAAGGCGGTTACAGAGGTTTTAAAATCCGGAATTATTGCATCAGGTCCAAAAGTATTGGAATTTGAAAAAGAATTTGCTGAATATCTTGGAGTGAAAAATGCAATCGCTGTTGCTAACGGAACGTGTGCAATTCATGCTGCACTTTTTGGTGCTGGCATAAAAAAAGGTGATAAGGTTATTACAACTCCTTTCACTTTCATAGCAACTGCAAATTCAATCCTACATATAGGTGCGGAGCCTGTTTTTGTTGACATTGATCCTGTTAGCTATAATATTTCTCCTGATAAAATAGAAGAAGCTTTAAAATCTGATAAAGATAAAAAGATAAAAGCAATTTTAATAGTGCATTTATATGGACTCTGTTGTGATATGGATAGGATTCTTGATATTGCTAAAAAATATGAGGTTAAAATCATAGAAGATGCTGCTCAAGCACATGGCGCAAAATATAAAAATAAAATGGCAGGCACTTTTGGAGATTTAGCAGCTTTTTCTATGTATGCAACGAAAAATATGACCACTGGAGAAGGTGGTATGGTTGTAACTGATGATGATTCAATTGCTTCTGAAATCAGAAAGTTTATAAATCATGGCAGTGAAAAACAATATTATCATACTATCCTTGGATACAATTATAGGACTACAGATATAGAAGCAGCAATAGGTCTTACACAATTAAAAAAACTAGATGGTTTTAATAAAAAAAGAAGGAAAAATGCGGAATATTTGAAAAATGCACTTTCAAAAATTGACTGGATTATTCTACCGCAATGCGATAATAGATATTTTCATATTTATCATCAATTTACAATTCGTGTTCTCAATGGTCTTCGTGATGACTTAGAAAAATATTTGACCGAATCAAAAATTGGTTCAAAAATATTTTATCCTGTTCCATTACACAAACAGCCATTGTATGAAAAAATTTTTCCTGATATAACTTTGCCAGAAGCAGAAAAGGCTAGTAAAGAAGTTTTAAGTATTCCTGTGCATCCAGGACTTACAGAAAATGATTTGCAATATATAGTAGAAGTTTTTAATAAATTTTCAAGGAGATTATAAATTGAAACTTAAATTTCTTGATATACTAGGATTTAAATCTTTTGCAGACAAAACACATATTGAATTTGGCGATGGAATAACTATCATTGTTGGGCCCAATGGAGTAGGCAAATCAAATATTGTTGACGCAATAAGATGGGTGCTTGGTGAACAGAGTGCCAAATCATTGCGTGGAAACAAAATGGAGGATATTATTTTTAATGGTTCTGATGCAAAAAAGACACTTGGCATGGCAGAGGTATCAGTGACATTTGATAATCAAGATAAAACAATAAACATTCCGTATAATGAAATAAAGATAACGAGGCGTTTATATAGATCTGGTGAGAGTGAATATTTAATCAATGATAATCCTGTGAGATTAAAAGATATAGTTGAATTATTTATGGATACTGGCGTTGGTATTGATGCTTATTCAATAATTAGCCAAGGAGAAGTGGACAGAATAATTAATAATAAACCCCTTGAGCGCAGAGAGATTTTTGAAGAAGCGGCTGGAATAACAAAATATATCAAAAAAAGAAATGAGGCATTGAATAAACTGCAGTCAACAGAACAACATATGTTAAGAATAAACGATATTTTAGCAGAAGTAAAAAGACAGGCGGCGTCACTTGAGCGACAAGCAAAAAAAGCTGAAAAGTTTAGGGAACTGAAACAAGAATGCAATGAGATGGAAATCAAAATTTTAAAAAAGAATCTAAAAGAAAAATATAAATTGTATGAGGAGAATAATAGAAAGAAAGAAGAAATTGAAAAAAAGTTACATGATGAAAATATGAAACTTAGTTCAATTGAGAAAAGGATAGAAGAATTAAAAATTAAAGCAACGGATTTGGAAAAGGAGATTTTTAGTATTAAAGAAGTTTTTTTACTTAATGAACAGTTGATAAAAAGAATAGAGGACAATTTACAATTCAATCTTGAAAAGAAAAATGAATTTATCTCGCGTATTGAAGATTTAAAAAAGCAAAATATCGAAAATGTGGCTAAAGTAGAAGATTTAAAAGCAGAACTACAATTAAAGGAAGAAAAAATAATAAAAAATAGTGATTTAATAAAGATAAAAGAAGATGAATTCAATGAACAAACTCAGAATTTAGAGGAAATGCAAAAAAAGTATGAAGAAAAAAAGAAAATAAATGAAGAAAAAATAGATTTTTTAAATAAAATTACACAAGAATTTAATCTTCTAAAAAATAATATCTCTGTTCATGAAACATTAATTAATGGAGTTGAGGAAAAAATTCTTTTAATTGAAAGAGACAAAAAAGAAATAGAAGACAAAATCAAAAGATTAAAAATTGAATTTGAAAATATTTCTAGAGATAGAACAGTTAAAGAAGATGAGATAAAACAGATCAAAGAGAGGGAAGAAAAGTTAATAAAAGAAAAGTTAAAAAGACAAGAAGTGTTTGGATATTTTGAAGAGACCATAAAATATTTTTCTCTAAACTTGAATCGATTGGAAACAAAATTATCTTTTTTAAGAAATTTATATGAGCAGCTTGCTGGTTACGGAGAAGTGGTTAAAAAAATTTTATTTGAATTCAAAGCGCAACTTGAAGACAAAGAAAAAGAAAATATTTCAGGCGTTGTAGGTAATATAGTAAAAGTTAAGTCAATTTATGAACAGGCTGTTGAAAGAGCATTAAAAGAATTGTTACAGACAGTTGTGGTAAGAAATGATATTTTTATAGAAGAAATATTTACGCTTTATGAAAAGGAAAAAGGGATATTAAATATTATAGATTTAAGTAGTAAAGTAAATTATCATCATATAATTAATAAATGGAATAATAGAATAAAACACAGAAAAATTTTAGCACCATTATTATCTGTAATGGACATACCAGAACAGTTTGAGATTATAAAATTATTTTTTGCAAATATTTTTCTTGTGGAAGATATTGCATCTGCTCGTGATGTTATAAATGAAGTAAATATTGATGAAGAATATAAATTATTGACGTTAAACGGAGAAATTATATCAAATTATGGATTATATAGAAAGGGAGAGGGTGAAATTCAATCTGGTATTGGTCTTTTGGGCAGACAACGACTTATTTCAGAAATAGAATCCGAAGTTATAACTTCACAACAGCGTTTAAAAGCAATGATGGAAGAGAGAGAAAATCAGAAAAAAAATATTCAAGCAATTGAAGAAACCATAGAAAAGTTATCTGTTATCTATCACAATCAATATATTGAAATTATTAAAGATGGTGAGCGTATCAAACAAAAAGAAGAAGAAAAAGAAAAGCTATATATGACATTAGAGAGAATTGAAAATGAAAAAATGATTTTGGAAAATCAAAGAAAAGAACTAATAACCAAAAAAGAACTATATGAAAACGAAAGAAAAAAAATGAGTGATGAAATTGATAAGTTAACTTCTGAAATAATGTTATTAAAAGAAGAAATCAATATGATTGAACAGGAACTCAATCATAAGAAAAGTACACTTGAAGAAAAAAGAATAGAAATTTTAAAACTTAAAAGTGATTATGATTTTGAAATTAATCAGAAAGAAATGATTATGAATAGAATTTCTGAAATCCAAGAAAACTATAATGGAATTTTAAAAGAAATAGAAGATTTAAACTTAAAGATTGTTCAGATAGAGGTAGAAAGTAAAGATATGGAAAATAGAAAGTCTTCAATAAAAACAGAACTTTCAATAAAAGAGAATGAACTAAAACAGAAAATGGCTGAGTTTGATAACATAAATATTGAAATAAATAAAGCAGAATATGAATTAAAAGAAATGGGTGGTATGAGAGAGCAGTTAAAGGAACAGGAATATGATTTAAAGTTAAAAATTAATGAACTTTTAATAGAGATTAAAACAATTTATGAAAAAATAGAGAATGAATTTAAAATTACAGTTACAGAAAATGAGATTAATTCAATAGAAATGACAGAAGAAGAATATAAAGAGCTTGCAATTAAGGTTGCAGAATATAAGGAGAAGATGGAAAAACTAGGATTTATAAATCTTGTCGCTATAGAAGAGTATAATGATTTAAAGAAAAGAGAAGAATTTTTACAGACACAATATGATGATTTAAGTAAAGCGAGAGATAATTTACATAAAGTGATTAAAAAGGCAAATGAAGAATCAAAAGAACTTTTTAATAAAGCATTTGAAGAAATCAGAGTAAGATTTGCAGATGTTTTTAAAAAGATGACAAATGGCGGAGATGCCGATCTGGTGTTGACTGATAGCGAGAATATTTTAGAATCAGGTATAGATATAATTGCTAGACCACCAGGTAAAAGGCCACAATCAATAACTTTATTATCAGGTGGAGAAAAAGCAATAACTGCTATTTCTTTGTTATTTGCACTTTTTTTAATAAAAGCTAGTCCATTTTGTATAATGGATGAGGTAGATGCTGCACTTGATGATATCAATGTGGTGCGGTTTACCAACCTCATCAGAGGATTTAAAAAAACACAGTTTATAATAATATCTCATAACAAATTAACAATGGAAATGGCGGATATTATTTATGGTGTATCCATGGAAAAAGCAGGTGTCTCACAGATTATATCGGTTAAACTTGATAAAGCTCTTGAAATGAGTGGTGGTAGTGGTTATGGACAAAATCGTAATTAAAAAATCATCATCTTTTCTGGATAAAATAAAAAAATTTTTTTCAACAACTGATTTTACAGAAATTGAATCACTTGAGCAAACATTGCTAGAAGCAGATATAGATGTTGATATAGTTGATTCTCTCATGGAGAATTTAAAAAATAAAAAAATAAATAATTATAATGAGGCTGCTGAATTTTTAAAAGAATATTTTATATCTGAATTATCTAATAATACGGATACTTTTGATGAATTTCTCAATTCATTTTCTGTTATCATGTTGGTAGGAATTAATGGTTCTGGAAAAACTACAACTGCAGCAAAACTTGCACATTTTTTTAGAAAAACTGGTAAAAAAATTTTATTCATAGCTGGAGATACTTTTCGTGCTGCAGCAACTCAACAACTAGAAATTTGGGCAGAAAAAACAGATGTTGAAATAATAAAGGGTAGAGAAGGAGCAGATCCATCATCTGTAATATTTGATGGGCTTGCGCATGCAAAAAAAGGAAACTATGACCTGGTTATTATAGATACAGCAGGTAGAGTTCATACCAAACATAATCTTATGGCAGAGATTGAAAAGATAAAAAGAACAGTATTGAAATTTATTAATGAAAAAGATCTTTTTTGTTTTTTAGTAATAGATGCAAATACAGGTAAGAATTGATTTAATCAGGCAAAGATATTCAATGAAGTTTTAAAATTAAAAGGTTTGATCCTTACAAAGATGGATTCAAATTCTAAAGCAGGTTCTATAGTAAAAATAAAAAAAGAGCTTGGTTTGCCAGTTAGATTTATAACTTTTGGTGAAAAACCGGAAGATATAGAAAAATTTAATGCTAAAGATTTTGTTCAAAGATTGTTTGAGTAAGTAAAAATAGTTTGAAAAATAGTTCAAAAATAGTTCATAAGTAGTTCAGAAATAGTTCATTAAATCAATATTTAAATACTTCAAAATACAGGAAATAATTTAATATGAAATGGGTTTTTTTAGATAATAAAGTTTTAGATGATGATATGCTTTTTAATTTTAAATATAAGATGCGTTTGCCGGATTATCTTGTAAGGGTTTTTGTAAATAGAGGGCTTGATTCCATTAATAAGATAGAAAAGATTTTTATGATAGATGAGGCTCATCTGGACTCTCCTTTTCTTTTAGAAGATATGGAAAAAGCAGTTAATAGAATTGAGAAAGCAATGAGAAACAAAGAAAAAATTGTAATTTACGGCGATTATGATGTTGATGGGGTGACAGCCATAGTAATACTTTTGAATTTTTTTAGAGAATATCTTGAGTATAATAATATTGATTTTTATATACCCCATAGACAGGAAGAAGGATATGGACTAAATATTGAGGCAATAAAAATTTTAAAAAAACATAACACATCGCTTATAATAACAGTTGACTGCGGAATAAATGCAAAAGAGGAGATTAAATATTGTAGTGAACTTGGTATAGATGTGATAATAACGGATCATCATATACCAGATGAGAATAAAATACCAGAAAATGCATTTGCAATTATCAATCCCAGGGTTTCCAAAAAATATCCTGATAAAGATTTAAGTGGTGTCGGAGTTGCATACAAACTTTTATGTGGTCTGGCAGAAAAAAAAGGGATTAGGATAGATGATGAATTTCTTGATTTTGTTGCACTAGGCACGGTTGCCGATATAGTACCTATTTCAAATGAAAATAGGATAATAATAAGGCGTGGACTAAAAAAATTAAGAAACACAGAAAATCCAGGCCTCATTGAACTTAAAAATATTGCTGGTATTACTAATGATACAGATATATCCACTTATCATATTGGATATATTCTTGGACCGAGAATAAATGCAGCCGGTAGAATTGAACATGCTAATCAGGCAGTATTACTTTTTATTTCAAAAAATTTAGATGAAATAAAAAATATTGCACAAAATCTAAATCTAACAAATGAAGAAAGAAAAAGACAGATGAAAAAGATAGAAGAAGAAGCAATTTCTCAATTAAATAATACTTTCAGGCAAGATGAAGATTTTATAATTACTCTTTACAATGAATCTTGGAATGCTGGTATTATAGGATTAGTTGCTTCTAGAATCGCTAAACAATTTAATAGACCTACTTTTGTAATGACAAAAAGCGAAGATGGTTTTGTACATGGAAGCGGAAGGAGCATTCCATCAGTAGATCTTTATGATGTTTTAAAAAATGTGGATAAATATCTTATAAAATATGGCGGACATAAATTAGCTGCAGGAATTTCACTCAAATTTGAAGATATCGAAAATTTTAAAAAACATTCAAATGATTATCTTAAATTAACAAAAAATCCAGAAGATTTTGAGCCGCAGTTATTTATTGATGCAAAAATAAAAGAAAATATAAATTTTAAAGATATAAAATTACTTGAAAAATTAAAACCATGGGGAGTTGGAAATCCAGAACCAGTTTTTGTGGCAGAAGATGTTTTTATTAAAGAAGTAAAATATTATAAAAATAATACGGTGAAATTTTACGGTATTTTAAAAGATAGATATTATAATTTCATACTATATAATTGTTGTGAAGAAGATAAACAGAAAATTCATCAAGGTCAGATTTTAAATATAGCTTTCACTCCTATAATAAATATATGGAATGGTGAAGAGGAGATGGTTTTTGAAGTTAAAGATATACAGGTGTGAAATAAAAACAAAATAGTTCTAACTTAGTTCTAAAATAATTTTTGCTATTTTTTGAAACTATTTTCGAACTACTTTTTAACTATTTTTGAACTATTTTCAAACTATGTTTGAACGTTTTTACATGAATTTAAAACTGAAACTTAAATATTGCACCTAAACCATTTGTAATTTATTATAAATTAATAGGAGGTGTTTTATGAAAAAAATATTGATGGTGTGTTTTTTAATTATTAGTTTTGCTTGTGTTCTTTTAGCTGGAGATTATATCGGCTATATGACAAGTGGCAGTGATGGAAAAAATAGAAGCGTGGTAATAATAAATACAGTAACAGGTGATTTTGAGGTCTATGATATTGATAATAAAGCATTTGACAGAAAAGAAAATGAAATATATTATGATTGTATAAGATATAATAGGGCAACAAACACAAGGGAAATAATAAAGATAAAAATTTCAGAAGGGAAATAGTGTTAACATAGTTCTAAAATGGTTTCAACATAGTTCAGAGATAGTTCAAAAATAGTTAAATAGTTTTTACTACTTATGAACTACTTACGAAGTATTTTGGAATTTTTTTAATTATTGGAGGTTTTTTATGGAATTCTATATAGAACCTTTTGCCATTTATGTAACTGCACTTATTGCTGCCATACTTTTCTGGATTATGTTTTTACGTTTGTTTAATATAAAAAGTACAGCAATTGCTATGACCCTTGGTTATTTTTCTCTTGTTGGTTATGGTATAATTAATGGATGGAATCCTGTTATACCTGGTGCATTTGAGCCAGGTGCTTCTGAAATTGTAACATTATCAATGCCTGCAGTATTGCTTAGAAAATATCTTATGGATTTAGAATATTTAACGTTGGTTGTTTGTGCTGCACAATATTGCATTATTGGTTGGCTTTTTGATTTGATTATTGGATCAATATTTAGAAGTAATTGAGGAGATATAAATATGTTAAATAAAGATTTTTTGGAATGATGTTTTGAAGGATTTTTTATTGATGATGTTAAAGGGTCATATTTCCCAAATATGTTTTTCGAACATTTGTTTTTAACATTTTCAATAATCAAATTTATAAAAACCTACATTTTACATATATTCATCTTCTCTTTATAACTCCTATTTTTGGGCAATATTTTTCTACTGGGCATTTTGAACAAAGGGGAGATATAGATAAACATATATTTTGACCGAATAAAACAAGATAATTATTAATTTTTTTCCAGTATTTTTTAGGTAATTTTTTTCTTAACTCCATTTCTGTTTCATCTGGTGTTTTTGTTTTTACATATCCCCAGCGGTTGCATATTTTATGGACATGGGTGTCAACACATATACCCATTTTATTAAAAGCAACGGTTAAGACAAGATTTGCAGTTTTTCTACCTACCCCATGGAGAGAAAGTAAATCTTTAAGATTATCAGGGACTTTGCCGTTAAATTCTTCTAGAATTTTTTTAGAGACATTTATTATTGCTTTTGCCTTATTGTTGTAAAAACCAGTTTTGTAAATAATTTTTTTTAATTTTTTTACAGGTAGTTTTAGTATCTGTTGTGGGGTTTTTGCTGCTTTATATAGGTTTTTTGTTGCTATTTCAGTTGTTTCATCTTTTGTCCGCAAAGAAAGAAGACAAGAAATCAGGACCCAATAAGGGTCATTTAATTTTTTATTGAAACGCTCCAAAACTGGTTGTTCATATTTTTTGATGCACTGTTTTACTTTTTTGATTATTTGGTCTATATTTTTATTAGTAATCATTTTTATCCTTTTAAATTTAAATATAGAATATCATAAAAAATAAAAATATTACAATAGGTTTAAATAAAATATGTGCGATTCAAAATATAATTGAAAATATTGAAAATTGCACATTTTTAATGAATTTGTATCATAAAAAAATTGACATTTAATCGTTTATAAAGTATAATTTTAAACACTATTTTATATAAAATCCTTTATTAAATATAAAAAATGGAGGTGTTGTGTGGGTTTATTTTTTGGTTATATAATAAAATGGTGGTTTATTTCAGTAATTATTGGAATAATCGCCTTTCCTATAAGTTTTGTTCTTTTAAGAAAGTCATATGAAAAGGGATATATGTTTAGTAAGGTAATAGGTCTTTTCTTACTTGCATATTTTTCTTGGCTTTTTGGTTTTATTAAATTTACCACAACAACAATAATAATTGTTGCTTTTCTTATATTTGGATTATCTATTTATTTGTTTACTAAAAATAAACAGGAAATGCTT
>JAOAAI010000264.1 GCA_026418955.1 Candidatus Goldiibacteriota bacterium
CCCAACCATATAAAGTATTATATGTACCATCTTTTGTCATATCCATCTCCGCACAATCAGTATTACCAGGTCCCCATTCCCACGCAAGCCAGCCAGTTTCATTATTATAACATTCTTCAATAATTGTCTCATACGGTATAGAACCAGAACAACCAACGCCTTTATGCGCAAATTCTCCAACTATAAGTGGTGCATTAACATATTGCGCAGCTATAAATGCTTGTCTTACACGTTCTGGGCTCCCATCTGTCCACCACATATGAACTGAAAAAATAACATTGTGCTCTGGATCTGCTTTGACTATATTTTCACCACAGACAAGATAAGGGGTTAAATCCTGGCCGCATTTAAACATATCAATAACTATTGGAACCCTAATACCTGCTTTTCGCATTTTTTTAATTATTCCAATATAAGTTTTTTCATACTCTTCTATTGGTATATTCCAGCCGCCGATTTCATTTCCATAATTAATAAATAAATATTTTTCATGTTTTTTAATTATAGAGACCATTTTTTTATCAGTCCAGTATGCTGTTATTTTATCAAATAATTCTTTTTCCCATTTACAAGTCGCATCATGCAGTTCTACCATTGGTATCATTTTTTCTTGAATGCAATTAGTAATTGCTATATCAAGTCCTTCCATTGTGCCATCTTTTATGGTCCAAACAATACGCACAACATTTGCACCTGTCTTTGCAATCTCAGAAAAAGAAGGAATACCATCAGGATCAGTCCAAACAACCATTTTATTAACACCTTTTAAAATTATTTTTTCGCCATAAGGATCATAGATATGTTTGCCTTTTGTATAAAAACACGGATGTATAATTTCATCAGCAAAAGATAAAAAAACAAAAAAGTTAATTATAAAAATTATTATTATTTTTCTCATTATATTTCCCTCCAACTATTATTCTTTAAAATGTTTATTGCTAATGTTTGCAAGAAATATTCGCTAATAATGATATAAAAATTTCTTATACATATATAACGATTTTTCTTACCCAACATTTTCATTGAACATTTTTAGTGAACATTATTAAAAATATTATATCACAAAATAAAAAAGCGGCTTTATAAAAAGCCGCTTTTTTATTTATCATTTTATTATCTTTTATGTTTTATGCTGGTATTACTGAAACTCTTTTTTCTCCACCATTATTATGAAATTTAACTTTGCCATTTACCTTTGCAAATAATGTATAGTCTTTTCCTATACCAACATTTAATCCTGGTTTTATCTTCATCCCACGCTGACGAACTATTATTGTTCCTGCTGTTATTAAATTCCCATCAAATCTTTTAACTCCTAGCCTCTTACCAGCTGAATCACGCCCATTTCTACTAGAGCCCTGTGATTTTGTATGTGCCATATTAAACCACCTTCCTTAATTACTGCATTTCAATATTTAATATTTTTATCTTTGTATACTTTTGTCTGTGTCCTTTTTTTCTTCTGTAGCCCTTTCTTCTCTTCCATTTAAATACAACTATTTTCTTGCCTTTTATTTCTTTATCAAGAATCTGTGCTTTGATTTTTACATTATCAATTGTCGGTTTTCCAACTTTAATTTCATTTTCAGTTGCAACAAGAAGAATTTTATCAAAAACTACTTCGTTTCCGTCTACATTTAGTTTATCAACATTTAAAATTGAACCTTCTTGTACCTTATACTGTTTCCCAGCAATTTCTACTATTGCATACATATTCTCATACCTTCCTTCTTAATAAAAAATGGTGAGCCGTCCGAGATTCGAACTCGGGACACCTGCCTTAAAAGGGCAGTGCTCTACCTACTGAGCTAACGGCCCATTAAAAATAAAAAATGTTTGAATTAAAAGGTAGAAAACCTGATAAAACAAACTTAATTGATATTTTACATATTTGTTTTTATATGTCAACAAAATTTTATGATTAAAAATGATTAAAATGTTTACTGAATGTAATTCATCAGTCAGCGGGTAAAACGAATATAAATTCAGCACCTTTTCCAAGGCCTTCTGATTTTGCCCATATTTTACCACCATGCCTTTCAATTATATTTTTACAAATATATAAACCAAGTCCAAAACCACTTTGTTCTTTAAAATCCTTTTCGTTTATCTGATAAAATTTATCAAATATTTTTTCAAGATTTTCAGGTGAAATGCCTATACCTTCATCTTTTATTGATACCATATAATATTGTCCTTCTTTCAAATCACCAATATCTATATTTTTATTATCTTTAATATACCCAATATTATTCTTTTCTATATGAATATAAATATTTGAATTTTTGCCGGAAAATTTTATCGCATTATTCAATAAATTTATTACTACTTGAGATATTCTGAAATGATCAGCAAAAATATATGCATTTTCCAAGCCACCAAAATTAACTTTTATATTTTTCTCATCCAGAAAAATCTTCATCTGTTGCACAGAACTTACAATTATTTCATTTAAATCGCATTTACTTTTTTCAATACTGTATTTATCTGCATCAAGACGGATTATATCGATCAATTCATTCATTAAATTCATTAATCTTTTTAAATTATTTTCTATAAAAAATATATAATCTTTTTGTTTTACAGTATCTAAAATTTCTTTTTTTAACAAATTAAAATATCCCTTTATTATAGTCAATGGAGTTTTCAATTCATGAGAAATCATATTTAAAAAATTCATTTTTGAAGCATCAACTTTTTTCATTATTTCTATTGTTTCTTTTAATTTTTGTTCTGCAAGTTTTACCTGTGTTATATCAGTTGCAGTAAAAATATATTCTTTTTTTCCAGAGAATTCACCAATAACAGAAATAGATAACAGCATAGGTATTTCCACACCATCTTTAGTCCTCCATTGTGTTTCAATATAACCGGTTTTATTAGTTTGAAAAGCTTCAGAAAAAATAGCGTTGACCCTATTAAATTCCTCTTCGGAATAAAGAAATCTTAAATCACTACCTACAATTTCTTTTTTACTAAAACCGGTTATCCTTTCCATGGATTGATTTATCTCAACAAATTTTCCATCTCCAACAACACCTATGCATATCGGCGCAGAATTAAATATACTCAAAAGTAAAGCTCTATTTTCATGTAATTCCTTAGTCCTTATTTCCACTTCTTTTTCCAACGTTTCTTTTCTGGTTTCTAAAAAATTAAGAAATGTATATAGCAAAAAACTCAAAATTAATCCAAAAGAAATTATTATATAAGAGTAGATAAAATTATAATTGTTTTTACGATTTGCTTCTATTATATAAACTTCACCAAAACAAAAAGCAGGAACCCAAAAATTTCTTCTGCTAAAAAAATTATCAAAACCAATCTCTGTATTTTTGATTGTGGTTAATTTTTCACTTGCCAGTAATAATAAATTCCTCTCATTTAATTTATAAATATTTATATCTGCTATTTCCAAAACACTTCCTGTTTTTATTGCATATTTAATTATTTCTTTGTAATTTACTTGCGCTGCAATAAATCCACGTTTTTCATTAAATGTTTTATCAATTCTTTTTAATATTATGCTTTGGCCATTTTCATAAAAAAGTTCAATTACTTGATTACCTTTATTAAATGCGTAACCTAAGCTATCAATTAATTTGACATCAAACCGTGAAGGTAATTTAACTTTTTGATTACTGCCTGAAATATATTTCAATAAATAATAATCTTTATCTTCTTCATAATATGCATAGTTATCAACTGTAAAATCTTTTAAAAGTTTCGATGCAAATTTTTCAAATTCATGTTTTTCAACAATTTCACTGCTTTCAAATAATCCAGTCAAAGATACAATTTTATATCTTTCTATACTTAACAGAATATCCAATATTATTGTGGTTTTTAGTTCGGAAATTTTTATAAATTGTTTTTCATCTTGTTTTATCTGTTCTGAAATCATTAAATAACCTACAAAAAAGGAAAAAATTATTCCAAAAAACAAAATTATAACTAATTCTACTTTTTTTACTTGCAAATTAAAAATTTTAAATAAAAATTTCAAAATTGAAATTAAAAATATAATTATTACAAAAAATATTTGCCATATTATCTTTTTTATCGTATCTATGCCCCAAGAAGATATATTTACTTCTGTAAACAGAATATAAAGTTTGTTTTCCGATGATTTAATGGGAATAAAAATT
>JAOAAI010000047.1 GCA_026418955.1 Candidatus Goldiibacteriota bacterium
GATGGCAAATACTTATATGCGTATGGAGATGATAGTTTATTTTTTGTCCAAAGAAAATCGCCGTTTGATAAGGTGGTTTTGAGTGATTTAGGTTATGAAGTAAATTTAGAAGAAGTAAAATCACCGGATGAAAAAGCAATATTGATTGCAACAGAGCCAATAACAAGAAATGAAAATTGGAAGAGGATAAAAGGGCTTAAGATTTTTGCAGATGGTGAAGAGATTTTATTAAAAAAAGACAGAGAGAAAATATGAAAAACAAAGCCAATGAAATAATAAAACAAATTGTAAATTCTGACCTTTTGATTGAATGCCCACGCTGTGGAGAAAATTTTAAAGCCCAAAAAGCATGGCTTTTTTATCTTGATGATTTTACTAATGATGCAAAAGAAAAATATAATGAATTGAAAAATCAGATAAAAGAAAGAGAACTTGAAATAAAAGAAGCAAAGAAAAACATAAAGAAAAAATCAGAAAAAGCAACAGAGACAATAAATATAGGTTTTATTTCCGAACGTTTAGCATCTGTTTTACAAGATTTTAAATTTGATCATAATGATTGCAGGTCATTGGGGGAACCTATAGATTATATAATTTTTGAGGGATTAAATAAAAAGGGCTATGTTACAAAAATGTTTTTTGTGGATATAAAAACCGGGAAAGCCAGACTAAATAAAAATCAAAAAAACATAAAAGAAATTATACAAAAGAAAAAAGTTGAATTTGATGTTTATGGGTTAAAAAAATGAATAAGGATATAATAATATTTTTTAACATATATAGACAAATATTTGGCGTATGTCCATGTTGTGGGGAAATATTCAGGTTAAGTGATGCAAAGATATCATCAAAAAGAAGATTTAAAACTGACTGGTTGGAAAAGATTGAGAAAAAAAAAGAATACCTGGATAAAAAAGAAGAAAAATTTGAAGAAATAAAAGAAAAGATTCAGGAAAAAGCCCGGGAAAAAGGATATAGACGAGCACTGAAGTTTGTAAAACAGATAGATACGGTATTTTTGCCGAGAAAATTAAATGCAGATGATGCAAAAGTAATTTTTCATCCTGTTGATTATGCGGTTTTTGATGGATTAGTTGATGATAAAGTGAAAAAAGTTATAATTCTGGACAGAAAATATGCCAAAGATAGACGACTGCAAAAAAGCGTTGAAAAAGTAATTGAGAAAAAAATTATGAGTGGAAAACATTAAGAGTAAAAGACGATGGGAGGATAGAAGAGGAATAAGTATATGAAAGAAGCAAGGTTTGGTTGGTTAAAATTATTGGATGAAGATTTAATAAGAAATATTGATGACGAGTCCAGAATTGATCTCTTAGGATTTGCTACATTAAATGAAGAAATAGCAAATTATATATTACCTCACATAAATACAAGATATTTTTCATTGAAATATTATATTTTAGAATGTATTGGGTATTTTCTTGTTAATAATTATTACATAAAAAAAATAAATCAAATTAATTCTGAAAAACAAATGGTGGGTGAAGAATTAACTAAACAGGAGAAACAAGAAATAAAAAAAGATTTCAATCAAATAATGAAATATTATGATTTTTATATTAGTGTTTTACAGGAAAAAAGTGACAGCAAAAGATTTTTGGGAAAAAATAAGCTTAAAAGATTAAAGATAAGTAACTTTAGAAAAAAGGAATTATCATTAGAAAAAGATATTTTGAAAAACAAAAAAAATTTTATAAATAAAATTTTTTTAAAAAATGATCAGAGTTATCCGTATGATGCATATAAAACTTCATTAAAAGAAACAGGAATAATAGATGAAAATAATCAATTAACTGATAAGGGATATAGATTTATAAAAGAAATTATTAAAAATAAAGAATATAAAAAAATTTTTAATTATGTGGAAAGAAATTTTAATGTTATTAATTTTAAGAAAAGGTTAAATATAAAATTTGATTTTGATCTAAAAAAAAATACTAAAAGTAAAATGGCTCTTATTAAATGGATAGAAGAAAAGATAATTTTAGAACCAAATAATAATAAAAAAGAAATAAAAAAAATTTATAACAATTTAAAAGTTGAAAAAGATAATATCTATAAAAATATAAGTGTTTTAAAAAGGGGATTAAAAAATAAAAGATATAAGGACTATTTGGACATTATTTTTAATTTATATAAATTAGAAGAAGGTATAATTAGATTTGCTAACGATTTATTTAATAAAAAGGAAATACCCAAATATAAAATAAAAATATTAAAAAAAGAAATAGAAAAATTAAATGGATTAATTGCAACAAAATATAATATAAGAAATAAACGAGTTGTAAATTTTATAAAAGTTTTTTACCAGAATGCAGAGAATAATATAGAGAGAGCAAAAATTTTAAAATACCAGATTAGAAAAAGAATACAGGAAGAGCCGTTCGTTATAAAAAATAATAAAATTAAAATTAAAAGTAAAATTTTAAAAAAAAGAGATAATTTAATTTTTCAATCGCCAGAATTTAGAATCAATATTTTAAAAAAAATAAAAAACGATATTTTAAAAAAGGATTTATATGGTTAAAAACAATAAAAAATTTATTTATCTTGAAGAAATTTTCAATTTAAATAAAGATGATGAAATAAAAGGAATTCTTTTATTTACATATACATTTGATGGGCAATATTTTGAAAAAATATTATTAAATATGGGAGTGAAATCCGATGAAGATATAAAAAAAATGGAATTTTTCTTTATAATAGTGCATCATTCCGGATTATTAACAAGTAGTAAATTGTTTTTTAATAAAATAAAACTGTTTTATCCAGAAAAACAAACTTCATTTCATAATAAATTTTGCATAATCAAAATAAAAAGAAAGAAAAAAATTATTTATAGAATTATTATTGGTTCTTTTAATATTACGAAAGATGGATTAAAAAATAATTATGAATTTGTATATTATGAAGATGTTATCGCAAACAATACTAAAGAAAAGAGTGAAGTTATAAATTATGTAAATTATATAATAAAAAATGTAAACAGAAGATTAAAAAATAAAATAAAATTAAAAAATTTTTATTGTCCTGATTTGAAAAACAATAAAATTATTTTTCAATATAATGATAAATATATATATCAGCAATTATTTGATACAAAAAGTGATCTAAAAGAAATTTCAATAATGTCTCCATTTTGGGACATTTCAGTAATAAAAAGAATTATAAAGGATTTTAAAAACTGTAAAATAAATTTATATTTAAATAATTTATGTGATGCAAAAAAGATTTATGAAAAATTAAAAAATAAAAATAAAATACAAATATTTTATAAAGATATCTATTTTTTAGACCGCCCGATTACTTTAGAAAATGAACTAAAGGAAGTGTTTAAAGAAAATATTGATTTAAAAAATGATTTAAAAAAAGAAATTATTAATGATTTATTTATAAAAATAAAAAATAGATATTTTTATGATGGTTATGATATAAAAGAAAAATTAAATATAATTTTAAATCAAAAAAAAAATATTTTGGGAAAAAGTTTTGATAAAAATGAATTAAAAAATTTTTGCAATAGTGTCATTGACAAAATAAATAAGACAGATGAGATATTTGAAAAAAATAATAATCATGCTAAATTATATTTATTCAAATTTAAAGATAAAAGTAAATTGTTTATAACATCTGCAAATGCTACTTGTAAGGGGCTTGGATTAAATAAAAAAAATAATATTGAAATAGGCGTATTATTAAAAGTAAAAAAAACATTTAATTTAAATAAACTATTTGATAAATTTTTTGAATATAAATTATATGATGGTAAAGTTAAAGATATAAATCAAAGAGAAGAGGATAAATTTATTGATATTAAATATTTAATTGATGATATTATATCTGAAATAGTTGTAAAAAATAAAAAAATTGAAAATAACTTGTTGATATTAAATATTAATTTTAATAAAAATAAAATTATAAAAAAATATCAAAAAGATATTAGTATATTTGTTGAAAAAAAAGAAATAAAAAAGAATTTAAAAATAAAAATAGATTTATATAAAGCATACAGAGGCATTGAAATATTAATTTATTTAAAAGAAAATATTAATAAAATTATAAGACGAGAACTTACAATAGATTTTTCTGAACAAGAAACAAATTATATTTTAACACAAAATAAAATATACAATATATATTCGCCAGATGAAATATGGGATACTAATAATTATATTTCTAATTATCAATATGAAGAAAAGGAATATTTTATTGATCGAGAGATAAATTCTATTTTTTTATCTTTAAATTGTGATAGAAATAATTCTTATAAGAGATTCCCCTTTCAAACTCTAATGAAAAATTTGTTTTCTTATGATATAAACAAAAAATACGAATTTTTAAAGATATTTCACGATAAGGTTTTAAAAGATAAAAATTTTTTAAAATATTTTATTAATTATTACAATTTAAAAAAAGAAAATTTTATAAACTTAATAGAATATATTAAAGAAAATTTTTCTAAAGAAATAAAAAAATTTAAATTAAATTTTTTTAATAGGAAATATATAGAAAAATGTTTAAAAAATATCAGTTAAAAACTATAAAAAAAATCATAAATTTATTTTTATTGTATGAAAAAAAAGAAAAACGAGGAACGGATGGTATAATTTTAGCAGATGAGGTTGGGCTTGGAAAAACTTGGGAAGCTTTGGGTGCTGTTGATAAATATTGCAAAAAGAAAAATAAAATATCTAATATTATTATTTTTACTCCAAATAATTCTTTAATTGAAAATTGGAGAAATGAAATAGAAAAATATTTAAAAAATAATAAATCATTTATTGTAAGAAATAATATAAAATCCATAAATAATAGAAAATATGAAAATAGTATTATTCTAAATGTTTTAGATAAGCAAAATAAATCAAAAATATTTATTTTTTCTGCAAAACAGCTAAAAAGTAAAATTCTTACTAAAAAAGAATCAAGTGTTTTATTAAGTTTATATAAAAAAAATAAAAAAATTTATGAAGAATTAAAAAAAATTTTCAAGATATTTTATAAAGTTAAAATAAAAGGAAACAATGAATTTAAAATTAAAAGAACTATAAAAAAAGTATTTATAAAAGTAATTAAAAATATATTAAAGATTAATAGAGAAAAGTCAAATTTAAATAAAAAAGAAGTGAAAAAAATTGTTAGAGATATAAAAAGAAATTTAATAAAAGCGATAATAAAAGAGATTATTAAACCTAAATTTATAATAATAGATGAATTTCACAATCATAAAGAATTTGTTTCTGATGATTTTAAATTCAAAGATACTTTATGGTTTGATATATTAAAAAATAAAAAAATCTTTAAATTATATCTTTCAGCTACGCCTTTTAAAGTAAAGGATTATTATGACGCAGAACATTTGGATATAATAACACCTTTATTAAAGAATTTAATATCAATTGATAAAAAAGAATTGGAAAATTTAAGAGAAAATATAATAGAATTTAATAGGCAAATAATATCAATAAGAAATAATAATAAAATATTTGATAAACAAAAAGAAAAATATTTATTAAAACTTAAAGTAAATATTGAACGTATTTTAAAAAAATATATAATTGAAAATAAACGCGCTGTAACTACTCATCGTATCCATTTAAAAAATTTTAATAAGTCAATTGGAAAATTTAATATAAAAAATCTTTTAGGATATATTGATAGTGTGTCAATTTTTAAGAATTATTTAAAATATCATAGATTAATTTATGAAGCAAGAAAAAGTAATTATAGAAAAATAAATCCAAGACAAATTCCACAATGTGAACAATTATTTACAACAGGGAATAAAACTTTAAAAAGTAGTAATAAATACAAATTAATTGAAAGATTGAAAATTAAAAATTATAAAAATTTAATAATTCGAAATCATCCAAAATTAGAAAAATTAAAAGAAATTGTAAAAAAATTATTATTTTTAAATAATAAAAATAAAAAATGTGAATGGAAATTATGGTTGCATATAAAACCTGAAAATCAGCCAGAGAAATTTTTGATATATTGCTATTATCAAACGACACCCAAAGAAATATTAGATGTTTTAAATAAAGAAATATACAAATGTTTGGGTATAAATAAAACAAAAATATCTAAAAAGATTCTTAAAAATGAAAAAAAAGAAATATTTGATATATATATTAATAAAATTTTATCTCAATTATTCAAAGATAAAAATTGGAATAAAAAATTAAAAGATAAAATTACATCATATTTTACTACACCAGTTGCTTATTCAGTTATCAATAATTTGAAACGTAAAAATCTTTCTTACTGGGAAAAAGCTAGAGAATATTGTAAAAAGAATGATTTTTTAAAAGTGTTAAAAGAATATACAATAGATTTGTCTGATGAAGAAAAATATGCTAAATTAGAGAAAATTTTTATGAATCCCCAAAAAGATATAATAAAAATTTATGGGGCAGGGCATGGTGGAGGTGCTAAAAAGAAAAATTTGAGTAGGTCAGAGATGGAAAGTAATTTACGTGAATATTTTAATTCACCTTTTTTACCTTATGGTCTTATTTTAACTAATATTGGAGCAGAAGGTATAAATTTACACAAATATTGTAGAAATGTTATTCATTATGATTTGTGGTGGATGCCATCAAGGTTAGAGCAGCGAACTGGAAGAGTTGATAGAGTAAATAGCTTTGCCTTGCGTTTGAGAAAATTGTGTAAACAAAAAAGTTTTGTTAAAGTTCTTGATAAAGATGTTGAAGTAAAATTAAAAATGGAATGTCCCAAATATCAAATAAAAGAATATTTTTTAGTTATGGATGACACGGTTGATGAATATATTTATCAGAAAGCTATGGAAAGGAAATTTTGGTTAAATTTGTTTATAGGTGGTAGTAGTATGGAAAAGATTTTTGAGGATATGGGAGAGCCAGAAGAGAGAATAAATGAAACTTTAAAAAACAAATTAGATAAGTTTAAAATTAATTTAAATCCATAATTTAATAAAGAGTTTATTTTGTTGCTTAAATAAATATCTATGGATAAAAACTTGAATTTTCGTGTCTTTCTTTTCTATGTCAATAATTCTATAACTTTTTTCTAATTTTAATTGAAAATTGATAATTATTTTTATTTAAGACTAAATTTCAAATCAGATTGTTATATCCCAATATCTCATATCGCTAATTTTAGGGTCTGTCCCAAAATTTAGCGATATTATATTTTTATGAAATAACCAGATAACAATGAAGAAAAAAGAAGAAGAACAGATAACTAAGAAAGACAAAAACGTGTTAAATGT
>JAOAAI010000077.1 GCA_026418955.1 Candidatus Goldiibacteriota bacterium
TATATAACAGTGAATGGTTTAATAAAATTTCTTTTGAGGAAGTTTTAAAACTGTGTTCAAAATTCACACTTGCTCAGATGTTAGAGCATGAGTCATTTGAAAAAAGATATAAAGAAGGTTTGCCATTAACACTTCTTGAAATGATGTATCCAATAATGCAAGGGTATGATTCAGTTGTAATAAGAGCTGATATTGAACTTGGTGGAACAGATCAAAAATTCAATGTAATTGTAGGTAGATTTCTGCAAAGGGAATATGGCATGGAACCGCAGGTAGGATTATTTACACCAATTTTAACCGGTCTTGATGGAAAAAATAAAATGTCAAAATCACTTAAAAATTACATAGGAATAAATGATAAACCAGAGGATATGTATGGCAAAGTGATGTCAATACCGGACGAACTCATCATTCAGTATTTTGAACTTTTAACTGATACTGATGCTGAAAAAATAAGAGAGATAAAAAGAGCAATAAACAATGGACAAAATCCTATGGAATTTAAAAAGATGCTTGCTTACAATATTGTTACAAAATATATAGGCAAGAAAGAAGCAGAATTTGCTAAAGAACATTTTCACAAAACATTTTCAGAAAAAGAAATTCCTTATCATAATTATAAATATTCATGGGATTTTGAGAAAGATGAAGTTACAATTGCTGATTTTTTAAAGAAATTAAAAATTGTTGAATCAAATTCTGATGCAAGACGACTTGTAGAACAAGGCGGATTTTATATAAATGATAATAGGGTTGATGACTTTAAAAGAATTATAAAAAAATCAGAGATGCCATTCACTTTTAGAGCAGGAAAAAAGAATTTTGGTATATTTGAATGAATGATGATATAATCTATTGCCCGATTTGTGGCACAAAAACAATAAAAAAGATGGAAGGCAAAGTAAAACGTGATTTCTGTGGTGTTTGTAAAAAATTTCATTATAAAAATCCACCTGTGGCAGTTGCTGCAGTTTGTTTTTTAAATAACGGTATTGTTTTTATTAAAAGAAAATACAACCCTTGTAAAGGTTTGTGGACACTGCCTGGGGGATTTGTTGAAGTGGGAGAAACAATAGAACAAGCTTTAAAAAGAGAGATAAAAGAAGAAATAGGGTTGAAAGTTAAAAAAAATAAATTATTAAAAGTAATAACTGTTAAATCAAAAATTTGTAAATCTATTATACTTTTTGGTTTTTTTGTTGAAGTTGCAAATAATAAATTAAAAGCCGGTGATGATGCCCAAAGCATAAAAATAATTAATATTAATAAATTACCAAAAACTTTTATAGAACATAAAATTTTAATAAAAGAAGCATTAAAACTAAGAAAGGCAAAAAGAGATGAGAATCATAGTTGATTTTCATATACATTCAAAGTATTCCAGAGCTACAAGTAAAGATATGGATATTGTAAATATTGTTAGTTGGGCTGATAAAAAGGGTATAGGAATAATAGGTAGTGGTGATTTTCAACATCCATCTTATTTTGGAGAACTTAAAAATAAATTAGAACCAGCAGAGCCAGGTCTATTTAAATTAAAAAAAGGGCAATCAAAAGCACGTGTTATATTATCAACGGAGATTGCTAATATTTATAAATATGGTGGTAAAGTTAGAAAAATTCATACATTGATTTTTATGCCAGATATATATGCTGCTGAAAAGTTTTCAAAGTTATTAGCAGAAAAAGGCAACACAGATGCAGATGGAAGACCTATTCTGGGATTTTCTGTGGAAGAACTTGTAAAAATAACCCTTGATATATGTGCTGATGCTATGATTGTACCTGCACATGCTTGGACCCCCTGGTTTTCTGTTTTTGGTTCTAAATCTGGTTTTGATTCATTAGAAGAATGTTTTGGAAAGTATACAAAGTATATAAAAGCAATAGAGACAGGACTTTCATCTGATCCTTCTTCAAATTGGCGTATTTCAGCACTTGATAGTGTATCACTTATTTCAAATTCTGATGCACATTCACTAAGAAAAATAGGCAGAGAAGCAAATGTATTTGATTGCGACATGGATTATTATGAAATAAAGAAAATTATAGAAACAAAAGATAAAAAAAGATTTTTATTTACAATAGAATTTTTTCCAGAAGAAGGTAAATACCATTATGATGGTCATAGATTGTGCGGTGTTTCATACCATCCCAGGGAAGCAATAGCACTTAAAAATAAATGTCCTGTATGTTTTAAAACCCTTACCCTTGGTGTTTTACACAGGATTGAAGAACTTGCAGATAGACCGTGGGATTATGTGCCACCATATGCAATACCGCAAAAACATTTGATACAATTAGAAGAAATTATAGCTGATGCATTAAATCTTGACCCCCAATCTAAAAAAGTTCAGTATGAATATGAAAAAATTTTATCAAAATGTGGGACAGAATTTGAAGTGTTGCTTGATTTAGATGAAGAACAACTTCAAAAAAATATACCCGACAAAAGAATCATAGAAGGTATAATGAAAATGAGAAGAGAAGAGGTGAATATAATTCCTGGCTTTGATGGAGAATATGGTAAGATAAGCATTTTCAGAAAAATAGAGAAAACAAAAGAAAAAAAAGATATACAGATGACAATGTTTGGTGAATGATATGAAAAAAACATTTAAAAATATTATTTTACTTTTTTTTATTTTATGGTGTGGTTTTGTTATAATTTTGAATGTTTATTTAACACCTTTTATTAAAAAATTAAATCCAGATATTAAGTATTTTTTCATTTTTTCTTTTATTCCTGATAGGATTACATTTGTTAATTTTCAATATAAAAATTTTAAAGCTTTGCTACTTACCGCTGATATGTATTTATTTGAATTGTTGAAAAAAGATTATGACAAATTTTTGAATGGTATATCAATTATATATGGAACATTAAAGTTTGTAAAAAAATCTAACAATGCAAATAATATAGAAAATGGTAACGAAATGAATTTTAAATTTCCTTTTTGTCAGAGTATATCTGTTATGAAAAGTAAAATAATATATGAAGATAGAGACCAGATGGTTATGCTTTTAATTGATAATATAAATGGCAAAAGTCAATATTTCAATAAAGGCAAAAAGGATATTGAGTAT
>JAOAAI010000110.1 GCA_026418955.1 Candidatus Goldiibacteriota bacterium
TAGTTGAAGAGATAATAGGAGAAAATAATGTTACAGGTATAAAAATAAAAAATTTAAAAAGTGGAGAGAATAAAATAATACCTGTGAGCGGCGTTTTTGTTTTTATTGGGCTTATTCCAAATACAGATTTTATTAAAGATTATATTGACATTGATGAGTTTGGGTATATAAAGACGGATTTTGAAATGAAAACATCTAAGAATGGAGTTTTTGCATGTGGTGATTGTATTAGAAAAAATTTAAGGCAGGTAATTACAGCAGCTGGTGAAGGGGCAATCGCTGCTTATAATGCCTGGCATTATATAGAAAAAATAAAAGGGGTAGAATATATATAATATCATTTAAAGATAAAAAACTTTTTAGGAAATAAAGTATTTGAATCAAAAGAATAATTTTTTTCAAATTTAAAATACATATATATTATAATTTGTCCAATTAATACAAAAATAATAAAATAAAAAAGGAATATATAAAATTTCAAATTTTTAGGGTAATAGGAAAAGATAACATTATGATATCCTTTTGGTAGTTTAACGCACATGAATAAGTCAAAGGCTTTTTCAATTTTTGCCTGTTTGTTGTCAATATAAACATTCCAACCGTCATAATAATTATTTGAAAATATAAAATATCCATCTTCACCTGAATTCACGGTTATATTATAAATATTATAATCACTCTCTGCTTTTCTCGACCAAGAAATTTGAGAAACTATTTGTTCAATTTTATTATTTTGTTTGGATATATAAAATAGAGGTAATGCATTTGTATTTTTGTAAATTTTTCTACCTTTCAGTTCATTAATTAATATAAAATTTTTTATATTTATACTTTCACAAGTAATTAAATATTTAACATTTATTAAATTAAGTTTTTCAGGATTATTTATGGTATCGCCTGAAAAAATATCTGATATAAAATCTTCATATTTTTTTAAAATTAATGGATTATAACCACTTGCATCATATAAATTGTAAAGAATTCCTGTTTCAGGTGGGATGTGTGATAAAAAGTTTAATTGTGCATCATAAAGTGTTTTTCCAGAATACATTCTGTTTCTGAATGATTTTTCAGTATGCATGAATTTATAACTTATTGATTTTATGCTATTGATTGTTGAGTTATTAAAAGTTTTATAGTTATATATAGAAGAATTTATAGTTGGATTTAATGGTGATACAATTGTGAATAATTCTGAAAAAATTAAGAAACCTATTAAAAATAAATAAAATTTTTTTGAGATTTTATTTTTTTCGAAAAAGAAAAAAAGAAGTATATTGAGAGCAAAAATAGCAATAAATATTAGAAAATTATGAATAAAATCATAAATTTTATCCTGAGTTAAATTATATATATTGAGGATTGTATTGAAATTAAAAATCATTAAAAGTAATATGATTACAAAAAAAACAAGAATCCAGAAAGTCTTTTTTGAAAAACGTGTATCAAAAAAGTTTCTTAATTTTGAAAGCGGTGATTGATTTTCAAATAATGATAATTGGACAGGAGTCAATAATCGTATATTGTCAATTGTATAGGCGGTGATGAAGGCCAGGGGTAAAACGATGAGTTGGATTGCAAAACCAGGATGTCGTAATGTTTTGAAAAAAGGGACAAACGCATAAAACCAAGAATGTACGGGAGTATTTTTGCCAAGAGATAAAAATAAAGCAATTAAAATTATAAAAATGTTAAATTTATAAAATTCATTTTTAGGATAAAATATTGAAAGAGAGAGTAAAAAGATTAATGTTATTGAGAAAAAATTCATAATTCCCATTGAGAAATCGTGCCAGTCAATAAGTGGATTTATTTTTGTACCAAAAATTTTTCCTAGAAGAATAAAACTTAATAAATCTGAAAAAGAAACAGAATCAGCTGTAATATCTGTATATTCCATATTAAATCTTGAAGTATTTTTAACAAAATCAAAGAATAATCCCGATTGTGGCATGGTTAAAAATAAAAAAAAGAGTGTAAAAACGAATAGAAAAATTGTAGATTTTAAAAGAGTTTTTACATTAAAAATATTTGTTTTGGATGTTTTTAAATAATAAATTAAATAAAAAGATAAAAATAATAAATTATAAAAAAATACAGGAGGATGTCCTGCAAGAAAACATAAAGATAGTAAAATGCTAAGATAAATTAATCTTATATAGTTTTTTATCGATAAAAATTTTTTAAATTCTAAAAGTATAAGTGGAAATAATGAATAAGATGCAATAGCTCCTATGAAATTTATTCTTGTTACTGTGAATGAGTTGAAAAGTATAATAAAACAACCTATAACAGATGATATAGAACGAAAACCAAAAGATTTTAAAAGATAATATGAAGATATACCCAATATAAAAAAATGAATAAGAATGTAGATTTTAAAAGCGATAGGAAAATCAAATATGTAAAATATTATTCCTGGAGGATAAAATGCCGCTTTTTGAATATCCGCAATAAAAGGAGTACCGGAATAATTAAAGGGTGACCAAAAAGGGACTGATTTATTTTCTATTGAATTTTTTAGAAAAGTTTTCCATGGAAAAAATTGTGTATATATATCACCGATGAAATAGACCTCATCCGTGAATATGATTTTATTAAAAAATATTATTATTGCTATAATGATAAATATTATTGAATAAATATCTTTTTTGTTTTTTGTATTGAATATGAAATTCAGTTCCAATTTTTCATTTTCCTTTTTATTTAATTGTTTTATTATTTTTTATATTTTCATTTTTTAATAATTCATAATATTTTTTATAGTAATATGTAGCTAGCTTAAAATCACCTATATTTTTTAAAATATTTGCTTTATTAAGATATAACATTTCAATTCTAAAATCAAGTAATGATTTTTCATATTCTGTTTTAGGTTCATATTTTTGCAGAATATCTTCTATTTCATTGTATTGATTTAATGCGGCTATTTTATTATTCTCCTGTAATAAAATTGATGCAAGAAGGTTTTTAGAAGATATAAAATTTGGTTCATATTCTAATGATTTGATTAAATATTTTTTTGCTTCGGTTAAGTTTTTTAATTTTGCAAAATATAAATTTGCAATTTCATAATAGGCAAATACATTATAAGGATTAAGAATAATTGATTTTTCAAAAAATTTTATTGCAGAAGAAATATCTTCAAGATATACATACATGCGTGCTAAATGATAAAAATAAATATAATTTTTTCTATCAAGATTACAAGCCAGATTATAATTTTTAATTGATTCTTTATATTTTTGTATTTTTTCA
>JAOAAI010000013.1 GCA_026418955.1 Candidatus Goldiibacteriota bacterium
TATTTTTATTATTATACTAAAACAAGTTATTATGATTTATTTTTAAAAAAATTAGAACAAACATCCACAGGATTAAGAAATTTACCAAAGAAAGAATATTTAGAAATGTTAATACCTGTTCCTAAAAATTTTAATGAGCAACTAAGAATTGCAGAAATACTTACTTTCATTGACTCCCAAATTGACTCTGAAAAACAACGCAAACAAAAATACGAAACTCTAAAAAAGGGACTTATGAATGACCTTCTGACAGGGAAAAGGAGGGTAAAATAAAACATTGTAAATTGCAACTTTCAGTTTAATGGTTGAAATATAATAAATGGTAAAATATGAAATATTATTTTTTTCTTGATGAAACAGGCGACCATGGACTCTCTTATATAGATGAAAATTATTATATTTTTTTACTTTGTGGTTGTTTGTTTTCAGAAATAGAATACGAAAAAATAAATGCTAATTTTAAAAGATTAAAAAAAGAAATATTTAATTCTGAAGATGTAATTTTTGTTTCGAGACAAATTAGAAAATGTGAAGGAAATTTTCAGATACTATTCGATCTTTCATTAAAAGAGAAATTTTATTCTGAACTAAATAAAATCATTAATGATACTGATTTTATTATTATAAGTTCAGCGGTAAATAAAAAAGAACATATAAAAAAATATGGAAAATTTGCAATGAATCCATATTCGTTATGTTTGGGTTTTATAATGGAGCGGATAATATTTTGTTTAAGAAATGTTTTAGATGCAAGAGTAATAATTAATGTTGAATCAAGAGGAAAAAGAGAAGATAAAATGTTAATTTCTCATTATAATTCTATTATTGATCAGGGAACATATTATATAAAAAGCAATGAATTTAAAAATAAAATAGATAATTTGAATTTTTATTCTAAAAACGATAATATTAATGGATTGCAAGTTGCGGATTTATGCGCTTATCCACTGGCAAGACATATTTTAAATAAGGAAGAGGCATACAAGCCATTTGAAATATTAAAGGAAAAATTATATTGTAATGGTAATGGAAAAATAGATGGGTGGGGATTAAAAATTTTTCCCTAAAATGCAAAAAGCCTCGATTTTACGAGGCCTATTGCCGACTGGGTGACTCCCCAATCCTGATAATATTATATCTAATTTTTTTTTAATTTGTCAAGTTAAAAAATGTTTAAAATTAATAAAAATTAACAATAGTAATATTATGTGGAAAAATATATAATAAAAAAAAGGAGCAAATGAAATATGAGAATAATTTTTTGATAAAAAAGAAAGAAAATAAAAAAATTTAAATAATAAAATAAAAAGGTAATTCAATGACGGAACAAAATCTTGAGCAACAGTTTATAGAGTGGCTAAAAAAGATTGGGTGGAAATATGTTCCAGCGGCACATTTAGAAAGAAATTCTCTGGAAGATGTATTGCTTGAACGTAATTTAAAGGAAGCAATAGAAAAAATAAACAAATCTACCAATATTCCACCCGAAGAAATAACCCGCAGAATTTATGAATTTAAAATGATTCCAACAACAGAAGAAGGAATAAAAAAAGCACTTCATATCATAAAATACGGAATAAAAGTAGAAGACAAAAAAGAAAAAATATTGAAAAATTTGCAGTTTATTGATTATGACAATATTGGAAATAATGAATTTATTGTTACAAACCAACCTGTTTATAAATCCGGAGAAAAAGAAATAAGAAATGATATAGTTCTTTATGTGAATGGAATACCGCTGGTAAATATAGAATTAAAAAGTCCAGAAAGTGCTAGGAAAAGCTGGCTTGATGCTGCAAATGATATAAAAATTTACTGGCAAAAAGTTCCAGAACTTTATAAATACATTCAGATTGGTATAGGGGCTGACATTGTTTCAAAATATTTTTCTGTGGTGCCGTGGGAAGATGAACTACCAAAGATTTATGAATGGAAAGCAATTGGACTAACGCGTTTAAGTAATGATATAAAAAACACCCATTTTGAAATAATAGAAATGCTTGAACCTACAATTTTGCTTGATATTATCAGATATTATTTATTTTTAAGAGAAGAGCGTGGAAAAAAAACAAAAGTCATTTGTCGTTATATGCAATACAGAGCGGCTGATAAAATAATAAAAAGAGTTATTGGTAGAATAAAAGGAGAAAAAGAAAAAGACAGGGGGCTTATCTGGCATTGGCAGGGCTCGGGTAAGACGCTTACTATGATTTTTGCCGCAAATAAACTTTTGCAATTAAGAGAAATGGCGAACCCTTCAATATTTTTCATAGTTGATAGAGAAGAACTTGAAACACAATTATATGATGAATTTGGTTATCTTGATTTATTTTCTGATATGGAAATGATATCATCAATTGAAGATTTAATAAACATTTTAAAACATGATAATTATAAGGGTAAAAGGGGCGTTTTCTTAACTTTGATACATAAATTTAAGCCAGAACAATTAAAAGATTTTGAAGATGAAATGAAAAAAATAGAAAAAGAAATCAATAATATAGAAACAGGTTTTAAATCTGCATCTACAATTGCCCGTAGAAAAAATGTTGTGTGTTTTATTGATGAGGGACACAGAACCCAATACGGTATATTATCCGCACAGATGAAACGAATATTTAAAAGTGGGAATCTTTTTGCATTTACTGGCACTCCAATATCAAATAAGGAAAAGAATACATATAAAGAATTTGAATATGAGGATAAACTTTATCTTGATAGATATTTTATGGAAGATTCAGTAAGAGATGGATACACACTTAAAATTGCCTATCAGCCAAGATTGACAAAAGAAGTTCATATTAAAAAAGAACTTATTAAAATTTTTTATGAACAAGATGACATAGATGAAATTAGTGATGATATGAAAAAAGATATAGAAAAAGGGGTCAAAGAAAAACTCAATAAAATAAATGTTGTTCTTGAAAATCCTGAAAAGATAAAAATTGTAGCAAAAGATATTGCCAATCATTTTAAAGAAAATCTTTATGGTAGGTTTAAAGCCATAATACTGGCTACATCACGCCATGCCTGTTGTTTATATAAAGAAGAACTTGATAAATATTTTGGAGAAGATGAGACAGAAATAGTAATGACAATGGGACCAAAAGAGACAGATGCTAAAATCGCTGCACAATACGATAGGATTACTTCCAAATATAATGAAAAAAACATTTCATTAATAAAAAAGAAACTAACTGCTAAATTCAAAGAAAGTGCAGAAACAAATCCAAAAATTTTAATAGTAGTAGATATGCTCATAACTGGATTTGATGCGCCTGTGTTACAAACTGTTTATTTACACAAAGCACTTAAAAACTATAGATTATTACAGGCGATAGCCAGGACAAACAGACCATACACAGAAAAAGAAGCAGGGCTTGTCATTGATTATGTTGGAATACTTGATGATTTGGATAAAGCATTTAAATCATATGAAGAAAATGACAGGGATAGGATTTTATATGATTTTCAGTCAATGGAAAAAGAGTTTGAAGTAATAATTAATGATTTAAAAACATTATTATCAGGCAAAGCTAAGTATGATAAATATGATATAAACCATTTTATTGAAATGATTAAATTTTTAAGCGCTGTTGACAGGCGTCAGGCAGATTTTGAAGAAAAATATAGAAAAGCAAGACGTTTATATGAACTGCTCGGCAGTTCAGATATAAAAATTGCATATATAAATGAATACAAATGGTTTACTGCGTTTTATTCATATTTAAAGAAAAATTTCAGCGAACCAGAAAAAGATTATTATGTGAATAAATATTTTAAAAAAACGCTTGAAAATATATATAAAGGCACTGAAATAAAAGGTTTGGAGGAATTGCCTAGTATAGTATATGATGAAACAAAAATGAGGGAATTATTAAAAAAGATAGACAACACAGAATCAAAAGCCGCAAATATGATTTTTTCATTGAGAAAATACATTCTGGTAGACAAGGCAAAAAATCCTATTTACGAAGGTCTTGTTGAAAAAGTGAGACGACTCATACAGGAATGGCAGAATAATGTAAAAAACTATTTACAAGTAATTACAGAAGCAGAAAGAATATTCAAAGAGAAAGATTTACTGGAATATAAACAAAAACAGTTAGGACTGGATAATATAGAATATGTTATTTTTTTACGGTTGAAAAAAGAAGGATTACAGGAAGATGAAGCACTTCAAGGAATAAAAGAAATAAAAGAAAGGATAAAAGAAGAAGGTGAATATATGCTACATTATATTGCCAACCCTGAGATAAGTAAGATAACTAAACAAATAATTAGAAGGATTTTTAGAAGAAAAGGATTTACGCCTGAAAAGTTAGATAGTATTTCAAATAATATAGTGAGTGATATTATAGGTGTTAAAGAAAATGACAGTGAAGAATAGAAAAATTGTAAAGTCATCAAAACAATGGGTAATAAAAAATGCAGATATAGATTTAGATTTTATTCCCAGATATAAAGTAATATATAGAGAAATTAAATATCCGCGCATAGAACTTAAAACAGGTAACCTTGTTGTTGTGGCACCTTACGGTTATAAAAAAATAAAAGAATTATTAATAAAAAAGCAAGATTGGATATCTAAAAAAATTAAAATCATACAAAGTGCACTTAAAAATAATGGAAGAAAAAAAATTTATAACAGAACAGAAAATGAATTTAAAAAAATAATATTATCTTTTATTAGCAAATATTCAAATCGTTTTGGGATAAGTCCCCAAAAAGTTTTTTATAGAAAAATGAATAGTAAATGGGCGAGTTGTAGTAACAGCGGTAACATAATTATTAATAAAATTGTATCATTTCTTCCTGTTCAATTAATCAAATATATAATATTTCATGAAATGATTCATTTAAAAATAAAAAAACACAATGCTGAATTTTTTAATATCCTTAAAAAAGAATTTAATTATTATGAAAAATATGAAAAAATATTAATGGAATATTGGTTTAAAATTCAAAATATAGAAGAAAACAAAAAAAATTAATAGTTCTTACTATTTACTGATTTGTATATTTCATTTAACTTCTCTGCTAAAATTTTCCAATCAAAATATTTTTCTGCTGTTTTTCTGGCATTAAATCCAAATTTTTTTATAAGATGTGGTCTATTTAATAAAAAAATAGTTTTTTCAGCAACATCTTCTGCATAATATTTTACAGTTAGCCCTATTTTATGATTTTTAATAATCTGCGCTATATCACCCACTGGATTTGCT
>JAOAAI010000155.1 GCA_026418955.1 Candidatus Goldiibacteriota bacterium
ATTATAAGTCAATGACACAGCAGTATTACATCTCCATAAATACATTGCCCGCATTGCGACTATAAATGGATTATTAAAAACATCTTCTGCAATTGTAAAATCAACAGAACGACCCACTCCTGGGACATTCACATAATATGTCCCAGGAGTTGTAAAAGAAGAAAAATCGCCTTTATAAACTGTTTCACCACTGTCAGATGCATTTATTGCACTTCCAAGATTACCAGTGTACACAACTGCTCCAGTAGATGAATTTCTAACTTCAAATGTTGTTGCTGGCTGTGCACAGGTAAAACCTTTAGCACCATTTGGAATAAAACCTATTGAATTTATTCTGACATGAGAATCAGCTGATTTTATTGGGAAATAAAAAATTAAAAGAAATATAATTAGATAATACAAAATTTTAACTTTTTGCAAATTTTTCTCCTTTTTTATACTTTTGCGAACAAATCCAAGTTAGTTTTGGAGAATTTTATCGTTTAAATTTGTGTTAATTATAGCATATTTTACATAAAAAGGCAAATTTTATTAAACTTTAATGGAAAAGTACAGGCACATGATGGTTAAGCAAAAATAGTAAAATTAGGTATAATAAATAATAAAAAAAGCAAGGTGTTAACTATTACATATAATTTAATTGAAAATATTAAACTAAAATACATGAGTATTTTATTTAACCTAAAAAATGTTTAATACTATAAGAAAATAATATCATTACGAAAAATGTAAATGTAAAAACAATAATAAAATGGGTAAAAAGATATATGGTTTACGGATTAACAGGACTTTGTGATTTAAAAAGAGTCCCTAAAAAAATTCATAATAAATTACCTTTGAAAATTATCTTAAGACAAAAACAGGTTTTGATGCAATAAAATTAAAATTAAGTGCCGCACTATTTAACAGAATTTTAAAACAATATAACCTCTTAATTAAACAAAAAAGAAAATTTCAAAAGAAATATGATTTAAAACATATAAAACAAAAATTAAAACCTTTTGAATTATTATAAATATATTAAATATCTTGATGATATCTCCTTTCATTTATCAAATATAAATTACCTAAATTTCAAATTTCTATTCGTGATGTTAAATCTGGCACTCTATTTTTCTTTTTCTCTTATGAAAAATGTGTGGCTTCTAATATTATGGCTTTTAAAATTGTTTTAAATCATCTTTCATTAAATAACATAACAATTAAGGTTGATAGTGGTATAAAAATACATCATAACAAAGGCTTTAAAAAATTGAATATTTAAGCCCTATTGTTAAATATATCCCTCCTAATGCTAACTCCGATTTTAAATCTTTTTATAGATTAATTGAAGATAAGTTTTATTCTAAAGAAACCTTCTCTTCTAAACTTAACTTCTTAAATAGCAAGAAAAAATTCTTACAAAGGTTTTAAATCCCCTTCTGATATATTATCAAAATACAATTTATTTTGCGATATTGCTTTTATTCAACCTATTATCATTGATGGATTATATAGACATAATTTCTCTTCTGAGTATAATTATTTGTACCACCATGTCCCTGATCTTTCCGAGATAGGAATAATGGTAATATATATTTTAATTACTTCTATGATTTTGTTCTATGGTATGTTGTATTAATTTTTGATATATTTCAGAATACTTTCTTTTATTTTCCCATATCACTTCAAATACTGTATTTTTTACAATAAAATCATTTGTATCTGTCATTTCAATTATTATACGATTTAACTGATCTTTATATATTTTTGCAAGGCCTATACGCCAGAATATCCTTACGGCTTTTTCTATCCTATCTTCAGTAATATTTAATATATCAGAAATTTGGTTTAATGAATATGTTTCATACCTTTTTGCAAAATTTATATTAAAACATAATAATGCAAGCATTTCATGAAATGAAAGTAATTCTTTTAAATCATCGTCAATTTCATGCATAGTTAGCTCCTTTTTAATTTTAGACAAAAATTTTAAATTTAAGTTTCGCATATTATTTTTTTTATTTTATTTTGTAATTTTAGTTTAGAAACTGAAAAATAAAAAAATTATCAACAAAAAATTAAATTTTTTGTATAATTATAATTAAAAGTTTATTAGAGAATTTAATAAAATTAAAAAGGTTTATTATGGTAACTTTAAAAAAAATAAACGAATTAAAAGCAAGAATGCAAAGATTGAATATTCTTGAAAAGGATATTATTGAAAAATTCATTTTATCTGGTAAAAAAGGTGGGCAAAAAGCAAATAAATCAAACAACGCTGTTTATTTGAAACATGTTCCAACAAATATAGAAATTAAATGCTCTAGCACTCGTGAACGTGAGTTAAACAGGTTTCTTGCTAGACGTCTTTTATGTGAAAAAGTGGAAGAGTTGATTTTTGGCACTTCTGAAAGATTAAAAAAAATTGAAAGGATTAGAAAACAAAAAGCAAAAATGAGAAAAAGAAGAAAAGAAAAATTATTGCAATTAAATCAATTTTAATTTAAATTATATTACTTTCTATCATACATATTAAATTTAAAATTTTTACATTCGGCATATTACAATTTTATTTTATAAACATCTCCTGCCCAGCATCTAATGTTATATCAATAACTTTTTCCGGCATTATTCCAAAAATAATTATTGCAACAGTGCAGATTAAAAGGATAAAAACAATATTAAAAGATAATTTTATTTTCTCGCCTGCAACTTTCTCATTTCTTATATACATCTGTTTTAAAATTAGCAAATAATAGTAAAGTGATATTGTTGAATTGAGCGCAGCAGCAATAACAAGCCATAAATATCCTTTTTGCATTGCCGCATAAAAAAGATAAAACTTACCAACAAAACCAGCAAGCGGTGGAATGCCTGCAAGAGAAAGTAAAGAAAGCATAAATGTAAGTGAAAGTAAAGGATTTCTCTGTGATAAACTTGCATAATCAGCAATTTTACATGAACCTATATATTTTTCCACTCCTGCGACTACAGCAAATGCTGCAATATTGGTAAAAGTGTAAACAAGTATATAAAAAAGCACCGAACTTATACCTATAACAGAAGCACCAACCAATCCAACAAGGATATAACCTGCTTGAGATATAGTAGAATAAGCAAGTAATCTTTTGATATCCTTTTGTGGTATAGCGATAAGGTTTCCAATTGTCATAGTTAAAAAAGCAATTATAGAAATTATCGGTACCCATATGTAATCCAATTTTAAAAAAGTATAAGAAAAAAGACGTAAAACAAAAATAAAACCAGCTGATTTTGAAGCAACAGAAATAAATCCAGTTATTGCTGTTGGTGCACCTTGATAAACATCTGGAGTCCACACATGCATTGGAACAGCAGAAAGTTTAAAAGCTGTGCCAAGAATTACAAATATTATTCCCAAAATTAATGCGGTATTAATCTCCTGTGAGATTATAATTGTAATTATCTTCTCGATATATGTTGTTCTTGTTACACCATAAATTAGAGAAATACCATATAATAGTAACCCTGAAGATATAGCTCCAAGAATCAAATATTTAATACCAGCTTCAAGCGAATTTGCATCTTCTTTATAAATTGCTGATAAAGCATAAAGAGATATAGTTGCAAGTTCTAGACCAATATATAAAGTTATTAGTTCTTTTGAAGATGACAGAAACATCATACCAAGTGTAGAAGCGCCTAATATCATATAATAAGCACCATAGTATTTCTCCTTAATTTTTATTGTAGAAATAGATAATAATCCGGTTAAAAATGCACCTATCAAAAATACAAGTTTTGCAAACCATGAAATACCATCATAAATAAAAGCCCCTGAAAATAACTGCCCTTCTCTTTTGTTCATAATAACCAAAATAATAAGGCAAAAAATTATAATATTAAAAAAGTGACCTATAACTCTTTTGTTTTTACTTATAAAATCAATAAATAATATTAAAATCAAAGCGATTCCAAGTATCAATTCATCTAAAAGCAAAAACAGATTCAATTCAAACCTCCTAAAAATTTTTATAAAAACAAAATTCCAGAAAAACTTAAAATTAAAATAAAACAGTAATAACTTTTATAAAGAACTTTTACATACTTGATAGTTTTTGTGCTATTGGCAATACAGATGAATAAATTACCTTCATAAAATAAAAAGGATAAATACCAAACAATATAACAAATATCGTCAAGATAAAAAGAGAAGCAAATTCTATATTATTTGCGTCTTTTAAATCTTTATATTCTTCCATAATAGGTCCAAAAAAAACAATCTGTACAACACGCAACACATAAAAAGCTGTTATAACTATACTCACAACACATATTAAAGTAATAACAGGATAAATTTTAAATGCGCCGATAAATGTTGTTATCTCTGCAACAAATCCAGATAATCCTGGTAAACCAAGAGAACAAAGTCCTGTTAAAGTAAAAAAAGTAGCAAGTTTTGGCATAACTTTTGAAAGACCACGCATTTCTGTAATTATTCTGGTATGGGTTCTTCCATATACCATACCAACAAGAGCAAAGAAAAGCCCTGTCATGATACCATGAGATACCATCTGAAAAACAGAACCAGAAAGTGCTATTGGACTTTTTGCAGCTGCAATACCTAAAAGAACAATTCCCATATGAGAAACACTTGAATATGCAACTATGTATTTTAAATCTTTCTGTGCAACAGCACCTGTGGAACCATAAACAATATTAACAACAGTAAGTACTGCAACAAGTGGCAACCAAAAATTGGCACCTTCGGGTAAAAGCCAAGTAGCCACAACAAGACATCCATAAGCACCAAGTTTCATCAATACACCTGCATGAAGCATAGATACAGCTGTAGGCGCAGATGCATGGCCATCAGGCGACCATGTATGAAATGGCCACAATGCTGCCAAAACACCAAAACCAAGAAATAATATTGGAAAAAATACAATCTGAAATTCTTTTGTATATTTATATTGTTCAAGAACATCAAAATCAAAAGTATTGAGTCCTGTTGCAAAATAAAGACCAAGTATCCCTGCAAGTATTAAGGCGCTACCAACTAAAAGATATAAAGTCAATTTCATTGCAGAATATTCTTTATCTCCTGTTCCCCATATCCCTATTAATAAATACATCGGTAAAACAGCTATTTCATAAAATAGAAAAAATAAAAATAAATTATATGTCATGAAAACTCCAAATACACCAGTGACTAAGGTTAAAAGCAACATAAAAAATTCTTTTGGTCTATAAGTGATATCCCAGGATGCAAGAACGCCGGCAACAATCACAAAACCAGTAAGTAAAACAAGAGCAACATTTATTCCATTTACCCCAAGAAAATAATTAATTCCTAAAGATGGTATCCATGTATGTTTTTCAACAAACTGCAACCCACCTAAATTATAATCATAATTAATTAGTAATAATATTGAAAGAAAAAATGAAAAACAAACAGGTATTAATGCCACTAAACGAATTGCTCTATGATTACTGCCAGGAATGAAAAGTAGTATCAAAACAGAAATAAGAGGCATAATATAAATAATCGTTAGCACAGGTATGTGTTTTATAAAAGAAAAAATTTCCATTTATTTTCCTCCAAGTATTCTCAATAC
>JAOAAI010000183.1 GCA_026418955.1 Candidatus Goldiibacteriota bacterium
GCATATCAGTTTACTTTTGATATAAAAAAATTCTTTTTTATCTCATCTCTTTCAGGAATTTTAGGCTCTACAGGAGGTGTTATCCTATCTTTTATTTTTAATTTACCTGTGAGTGCAACAGTTGTGATTTTTATGTCTTTGTTATTTTTTATATCCGCTTTATTTTCTCCGAAAAGGATTAGATATGGAGAATGAAAATAAAAAAATATTTAACAGTATTGCCGTTAGTTATAATAATCCTTGGGTTAATAATAAAACAGAAAGAAAACGTATTGAGAAGATAGTAAGTTATTTTGGATTAAAAAAAGGCATGACTATTATGGAGCCTGGCTGTGGAAAAGGTGATTTTACACCTTTTATTCTTAAGAAAATTGGTAAAGAAGGGTTTATTTATCTTGTTGATATTTCAGATGAAATGTTAAAATATGCAAGAAAAAAAGTGGGAAAATATAAAAATATAAAATTTATAAATTCATGTGCTTCTGAAATACCGATAAAAGAAAAAAGTGTAGATGCAGTTATTGCGTTTAATTCATTTCCACATTTTTATCCCAAGCAAAGATTTGTAAAGGAATTTTACAGAGTATTAAAAGAGCAAGGATTTTTAATTATTGCGCATGATATACCAGAAAGAAAAGTAAACAATATACATAAAAAGGCAAATTTTAATATGAAAAAAAACTCCTTGCCATCTAGAAAAGAAATGTTTAAAATATTAAAGAAAAATGGATTTGTAGTTGAAAAATATATAAATAAGGGTTATTATTTTTTAAAGGCGGTAAAGTCCAATTAATTGTTTGATAAACAGCAAAAATCAATCAAAAGGATTTTTATGAGATTCAATATTTTTGTTTTATTTATTTTATTTTTTTCTTTTGTATTTTGTTATGCAGAAGAAAAGAAAATAAGGGTGATAGTGGAAGGAGAGGAAGATACAAATACCACAACTTCCAAAGAAATAACCCCAACAACACAAAAGGATGTTTATATATTAAAAACACAAAAGCAAATAGATGATGATATTAGGAAATTAAAAGAAATTGCAGAAAATCCAAAGATGGAAGGAGAAATAATAGATGCTATAATAAGCAAAATAATAGACCTTGAGACATACCAGCAGAAACAGATGAAATTAATTATAACTTTATTTGTGATTACTTTATTAATGTCCATTTTTATTATTATAATCATGATTAAAAAAAAATGAAATAGTATTTATAATTTTTAATTATATTTAAACCATATTAGAAAAAATTTTACAAAATTTTGATTAGTATTAAAATAAAAATAAAATTATTGTATTTATTTTTAAAATTGTTTATAATTTTAAACAATCTTTTTTATTAAAATAAGAGGTACACATGTCAAATTATAATCAATATTTTTTAAAAATGGCAGATGGAACATTAAAACAAATAAATCCTTTCACAGGGACCGAAGTATGGACTGTTCCAGGTAGGGCAAGCAAACCAATAACAAATAGTGTTCCTGCAACTGCTAAGAAAATAGAAAAAAAGAAAAAAGAAGATTATTGCAATTTTTGTGAAGCGAATTATTTAAATACACCACCGGAAAAAGAACGACTTGTAAAAATAGGCAAAAAGTATATTTCTCTTTATAATCAATTCCCACATAATTTAAATAAAACCAAACCAATCTTTAGGAGGATACCAAATCTTTTTGAAATAGTTACCATGGATTACTGGAAAAAAAATTTTGATTACAAAATTCCTGATGATATTTTAAAAATAAAAAATGAATATCTTGCTGATAAAAAAGGTAGGGAACATGTTTTTCATATTATTGATATGAAATTAAAATTATTAGGTATTGAACCTTCATCTATTAATGAGGAGAAGAAGATAGAAATGGCAGATGCTTTTTTTGCAGGTGGACATGAATTGATTGTAGCTAATAGACATTTTATAAAGGATGCAGAATACGATACCCAACTTTATTCTTCTGGTGAGATGACGCCGGAAGACCATTTTCAATATATAAAATTTACCATTAAAGGCATGCAAAGTATTTACAAAAATAATAAATATGTTAGATATATATCTGTTTTTCAGAACTGGTTAAAGCCAGCAGGAGCTTCTTTTGATCATTTGCATAAACAACTTGTTGCAATTGATGAATGGGGTGTATCCATAGAAAGAGAAATGGCACTATTACGTAAAAATCCAAACATTTATAATGAAATGGGGCCCAATCTTGCCATATATTTTAATCTTATAATAGCTGAAAATGATTATGCAATTGCTTTTTCAGATATTGGTCATAGATTCCCCACTGTGAGTATTTTTTCTAAATCAGAAAAAATTTATCCTTATGAGTTTTCAGATGATGAACTCAAAGGTTTTTCTGATATGGTGCATAGTATTCATGCGGCGCTTACTTCTCAAATTGCAACAAATGAGGAATGGTATTATACTCCATTGGATTCAATAGATATTATGCCTTGGCATATTTTAATAAAGTTGAGAATTAATATTCCCGCTGGTTTTGAAGGTGGAACAAAAATATACATAAATCCTATGTCACCTTATGATTTACGTGATAAGGTGATAACAAGATTGAAAGAATTAAATCAGCAGAAAAAAATTGCAAAAATCAAAATAGGTGAAGAGTGCTGCACAAAGCAAAACCCATTACGTTATTATATGAGACAGAGGTGAAAAAATGAGAATTATTAAATCTTTAATTGTTTTTTTATTTTTCTGCACATTTATTAGCTGTGAAACCACATCAACTGTTATAAAAGAAGATGTGCCATTCAAAGAAGTTAGTGAAAAGGAAACAGCAACATCTGATAAATTACAAGAAGAAATTTCTGAACAAACAGAAGATGTAATTAGATTTCCTACAGCAAAACTTGAAAAAGATATTGTTGCTATTATTGGAAAATATATTTTGACAAAAGAAAAATACAGAATTATAAAAGAATATATGCAGGAGAAATATGATGTCAAGCTTGATCCCGACCAGGAAACAGAATTTCTTGAATATTTAATCAATAGAAAATTAATGGCTCTAGAAGCAAGGGAAAAGGGCTATGCAGAGAGAAATGATGTAAAAGTAAAATATGAATGGGATTTTGATGATATAATTTCTCATGATTTTTATAAAGAAAATATTGAAAAAAAATCAAAGGTATCAACGGCAGAGGCAAGAGATTATTATAATAAAAATAAAAGTGATTTTGTAGAAATAAAGGCTCAACATATTTTGATTAAAAACAAAGATTTGGCAAGAAATGTTTATAAAAAGATCATGGGTGGAGAAAATTTTGACGATATGGCAAAAAAATATTCTGAAGATGAAGTGACAAAATCAGCAGGTGGAAATCTTGGTTATTTCACAAAAGGGGTCATGGTCAAAGAATTTGAAGATGTTGCTTTTTCTCTTGGAAAAGACCAGGTATCTGAACCTGTAAAGACAATATATGGATATCATATCATAAAAGTTTTAGATAGACGTCAGATATCTTTTGAAGAATCAAAAGATAAAATAATAAATATGGTTCAGAATAAAAAGTTAAAAAATAATTTTGAATCAATGTTAAAGCAGTTAAAATCAAAATATAAAGTGGTTGTGAATGAAGAATATAAAAAATAGAGGGAGTTGATGTATTTTAAAAAGGTTCTTATTTTAATAATTTTATTATTTATTTATTTTTTATTTTCATGTGCTCCAAAACCAACTGTTAGAACTTTAGATAGTGCCATTCTTGATAAATCAATATCAGTATCGGAAGATGAAGTATCTTATTTTAAAGAACTTTTAAAAACCAGCATAAGCACAGAAGAAAAAGCAAAAGCCAATTTCTGGATAGGTCAGTATTATTATAATAAAAAAGATTATGTCCAAGCATTAAAATATTTTGATTATAATGAAAAATATTATCCAGATATTAATTGGAGTTTTTTATCAGTATTTAGAAGTGTTGATGTATATATGGATAAAAATGAATATGAAAATGTTTTTAGTAAATTTGTTTTTTTGATTGAAAAAAGACATCAATTCATGCAATTCAAATCAAATGTGATGACGAAACTTGAAACATCTGTAAAATCAATACCAGAGGAAAAACTTATATTAATTTTTGATAAACATATTCATAAAATTATAGATGAATATATTCTTTATTTTTTATGTAGAAAATATTATCAGGAAAATGATTTTGATAAATTTTATAGATATGCTAATATTTTTATTCTAGAACACAGGGACAGTGATTTTTATGATGAGATATTGAATAAATTTAAAGAATCTATCAAATATAAACCGGTTGCTAAAAATAAAATCGGAGTCATATTACCTTTGTCGGGAAAAGCAATAGATATAGGCAATATGGTTAAAAATGGTATAGAACTTGCCTTGGAAGAATACAATGCAAATAAAAAAGCAGAAGAAGCATTGAGTTTTATATATATAGATGAAGAATCAAAAGATCTTGAAAAGAAAATTTATAAAGCAATAGAGGATGACAATGTGATTGCTTTTGTTGGTCCTGTATTCAGTAAAACTGTGAAACAGTTATTACCCATAATGGAAAGATATAATATAGTTATGTTTTCTCCTACGGCGGCACAACCAGATCTTGTAAAAGAATATGGTTCTTTTTTCAGAAACAGTGGCTCAGCTCATGGTCAGGCATATGCAATTGCAAAATATATAAAACAATTTACAAATTATAAAAACATCTGTACGCTTTATTCTGATGACAGTTATGGAAAAAATTTAAATGAAGCATTTGTAAAAAAAGCAAATCTTTTAGGCCTTAATATTATAAAACAGATAGAATTCAAACCCGATAAAAATGATTTTAGAGAAGAAATTGTCAAATTAGGCGGTATAGATACTCTTATTATAAAAGATAGAAGAGCAAAGGAAAATATAGATTTGATAAATAAAATAAACGATGCAGGCAAAAGAATACAAGAGAATATAATAAATTATTTTAAACTTTATTATGGAGAAAAAGAATTACAGTTACCTGAAAAAGGAAAAAAATATGAAGGTCCAAGAGTAGTTGTAACACTTTTACATTTTTCTCCACAAGGAGCAAATATCAAAAAGTATGAAATTGATAATGAAATGACCAATAGATTAAGTTATGCTATTGCAAAGGATGAAAGAATAAAAGTGATAAAGCAAGCTGATTCAGATGCAAAATTGAATGAAATTGGTGTTGAACCTGAATATTTAACTAGAGAAACAGCATTACATGTTGCATCATTATTACAATCCGATGTTGTTATATGGGC
>JAOAAI010000203.1 GCA_026418955.1 Candidatus Goldiibacteriota bacterium
CAAGCTAGAGCAATCATTGGTAATAGAATTGTTAATGGAGCTTCTTTGGTTTCTTTTAAATTATCATTTAATTTTCCAAAAAATACGCTATGTCCAAGTTTAAGAAATGATGCTAAAGTTAATATAGAACCTATTTCAGCAGCATAAAAAAATATAGTATAACCAGTATTTAGAGTTCCTTTATATACAAGTTCTTTTGAAAAATAGCCGTTTAATGGAGCGATTCCTGATATTGCTGCAGCAGATATGATAAAACATATTGCTGTAGCTGGCATTTTCCAAAATAATCCTCCTAGCTTTGATATATCATTTATTTGTGTTTGTCTTTCTACTGAACCAGCAGTCATAAACAAGCATGATTTATAACTAGCATGGTTTATCATATGGAAAAGTCCACCAGCTATTCCAACAGGATTTAATGTACTTATTCCAAGAATCATATATCCTGTTTGACTTACAGCGTGATATGAGAGTAATCTTTTATAATCAGTTTGTATTAGAGCCATCATAACAGCTGCAATTATGGTTATTGAAGCGATCGTCATAAGAATTATTTGAACTGAAAGATTTATTTGAAAAATGTATAGAGAAATTCTTGCAAGAAAATATATTCCAAGAAGTTTATCTATTGCAGCAGGAATATAAGCCATAAATGAAGCATTGGAATATAGTGCTGCTTGTGGAATCCAAGTATGAAAAGGAAAAGCTCCAGCTTTAGTGAGAGTGCCTATTAATATAAGAAAAAATGATAACGTTCCCCATCCTGTCATTATTATTTTTGTTTTTGATATTTCAGACATAGACAATGTTGATGTTATGTAATATATTATTGCTATACCAATCATCATTGATATGTCAGCAATTCCGTTTATAAGGAAGGTTTTTAGAGCTGTAATTTTAGTTTGTTGTGAGTCTGAAGATATATAGATAAAAATATAAAGAAGTATTACCATTGATTCCCAAAAAAATAACATTAATAAAAGATTATCACTTAAAACGACTCCTGCTGAAGCAGTTTGAGTAAGAAGAAGAAGGAAATAAAATATTTTTGAATTACCTTTGTTTGGAATAGATATTGAATATATTGAGATAAGAAATGAAAACATTGATACAGAAAATAATAAAAACATCGATAAATAATCCATTTTAAAATACAATTTGTCTGAAAAAAACCAACTAAATGCGAGTTCAATATTATTTTCTCCAATTTCAAATAGTTTCAAAACAGCCCATAAAGAAACAGCAGTTACAATAACAGAAAAGAATTCTCTTACATATCTTGTTTTTTCGGATATAAAGAGAATAAGAATTGCGCATATTAATGGAAGAACTATTGGTATCATCATAATACTTGCTGGAGTTGAGTTTATGGGATTCATTTTGTCATTCCTCCAATGTATAATATATTTGTTGTCATTTCAGCATAGTAAGAAGGGTAATTTATGAATATTCCGAGCAAAAGTCCCATTAATGCAAGAAATAATACAGATGCAACCATTGTTGTAGATCCTTCTTGAGGATTATTTATTTTTTCGTTTCCAAGAAAAATATAGTAGAATAGCCTTGATAAATAAAGGAAGGTGAATATTGTTCCTAAAAAAAACATTGAGATTATAAGAATATCGTTAGTCTCTATGGCTCCTTTCATTACTAAAAATTTAGCAAAAAAACCACCAAACGGAGGTAATCCCATTACAGAAAAAGATGAAAAAGCAAAAGCAATTGCTGTTAATGGCATGGTTCTTATAAGTCCCCCCATTTTGGTTATATCTTTTGTGTGAGTTTTTTGTTCTATTATACCAGCACATAAAAACAAAGATGCTTTAGCTATGCTGTGCATCAGGATATATAAAAGAGCTCCATGAAATGCAGATTTTGTTCCTGCAGCAAGACCTAAG